>CADEED010000008.1:0-9230 GCA_902826225.1 uncultured Pseudomonadota bacterium
CCGGCCAATCTCAATGCCGAGCAGAAGGAGCTGCGCCGCATCGCGCACCACACGCTCGAGAAGGTGACGGACGACATCGGCCGCCGCCGCAGCTTCAATACCGCCATCGCCGCGGTGATGGAGCTGCTGAACGCCGTTGGCAAGCTCAACGACGGTTCGCTCGCGACGCGCGTCGTCAAGCACGAGGCGCTCGAGATCGCGGTGATGTGCCTGTCGCCGACGATCCCGCACGTCACGCACGTGCTGTGGCGTGAACTCGGCCACGAGACGGCACTGGCGCTGGAGCCGTGGTGGGCGCCCGACGCGGAGGCGCTGAAACAGGACACGATCGAGATCTCGGTGCAGGTCGGCGGGAAGATGCGCGCCCGCGTGCAGGTGCCCGCTGACGCGGAACAGGACGCCGCCGTGAAGGTGGCGCTCGCCGACGCGAACGTGCAGAAGTTCGTCGAAGGGAAGCCGATCAAGAAAGCGATCTACGTGAAGGGCAAGCTGGTTAACATCGTCGTCTAGGGGGCTGTCCCCATGTCGAGAGGAACGATGCGGCAATCGTCTGGCACGCGGGTGTTTTCAAGGGGGACTGTCCCCATTGCCGCTGCGCTCGCCTTGTCGTCCTGCGGGTTCCACCTCCAGGGCCGCCAGCCGCTGCCTGGCGCCTTCAGCCACACCTACATCCAGTCCATGGACGAGCAGACCGACTTCGTGCAGGACCTGCGCAAGGCCCTGATCGGCTCCGGCGTGAAGGTGATCCGCACGGAGAATTCCGCCGGCGCGAAGATCAGCGTGCACGAGGACGAGCTCAACGAGCGCATCCTCTCCGTCTCCGCGCGCAACATCCCGACCGAGTACGAGCTCACTTACCGCGTGCGTTTCTCCGTCGAAAGTGGCGGCCAGACGCTCATCGACAAGGAAGAAGTCTCCGCCACGCGCGACATCACTTTCGACGAGACGCAGCTGCTCGCGAAGGAACGCGAATCGGAAATCCTGCGCGAAGCGCTCGCGCGCGACCTCGTGGCGCTCGTCATGCGCCGCATGGCCTCGTTGCCGCAGTGACGTGAGCGCGTCGCCGGACGTGCTGCGCAACGGGCCCGCGGCGGACGCCGCGGTGCGTGCGCTCGCGGCGCGCTTCGGCGTCCGGCTCGTCGAGCTCGGATCCGGCGAGTCGATTCCCGGATCCTACTGGGGGGAAAGCGAGGCTGGCCTGCGCGGCGACTCCATATACGTGCGTGACGACACGCCGCTCCACTCCTTCCTGCACGAACTCAGCCACTACGTCTGCATGTCCGCGCAACGGCGTTCGGGGCTGGACCGCGACGCCGGTGGGGACGACGCCGAAGAGTGCGGCGTCTGCTTCCTGCAGATCGTGCTCGCCGACGAGCTGCCCGCCCTGGGTCGCGAGCGCATGCTGCGGGACATGGACGCCTGGGGCTACACCTTCCGGCTCGGCAGCGCGCGCCAGTGGTTCACGCAGGACGCGGCGGATGCCTGCATCTGGTTGACCCGCCACGGCGTACTGGACGAGGACAACCGTCTCACCTTCCGCGTGCGCTCATGAAGTACCTGGGTTTCGCCATCCTTGGATTGATCGTCCTCTTCACGGTTTCGGCCTGCGGCGGCCTGTCGTTCGCGGTCGCCAACGCGCCGGCGCTCTTCGGCGACTTCGGCCGCCGCGCGGACGTCGCCTATCTACCGGGCGAGCGCCGCACGCTCGACATCTACACCCCGCGAAACGTCTCCCGCGCGCCGATCGTGATCTTCTGGTACGGCGGCAGCTGGCAGAACGGCTCGAAAAACCTGTACCGCTTCATCGGCTCAGGTCTCGCGAAGGAGGGCTTCGTCGCCGTGCTGCCCGACTACCGCGTGTACCCCGAGGTGAGATTCCCCGCCTTCATCGACGACGCCGCGGCGGCCGTCGCCTGGGTGCGCGAGCATGCCGCGGAAATCGGCGGCGACCCGGAGCGCATCTTCCTCGCCGGGCATTCCGCGGGCGCGCACATTGCCGCCATGCTGGCTTACGAAGACGGGCGGCTCGCGCAGGCGGGCGTGCCCGCCGGCACGGTCCGCGGCTTCATCGGGCTGTCCGGCCCGTACGCGCTCAATCCCAACGACGACAACCTCCGAACGATCTTCGGCGCGCCTTACGTGCATGCGGACTGGCAGCCGGTGCGTTTCGTGAAGCCGGGCGCGCCGCCCGCGTTGCTCGTGCACGGTGAAGCGGACACCGTCGTGAGTGTGGAACACACCCGAAAGATGGCGCAGGCGCTCGAGGCAGCCGGCGTGCCCTTGACCCTGCGCATCTACCCGGAGCGCCGGCATCGCGACCCGATGGCCTCGTTCGCGAAGCTCGCGCCGAACAAACTGCCGGTGGCCGCCGAGATCCGCACCTTCGTCGACGCCACGAAGTGAACTGGTGGCCAGGCGTGATGAAGGCGGGTCGGGAGATGGAAACGGGGCGTTGAGCCTCTGAAAGAGGAGGAGTCGTTCGGGAAGTCCACTTCCGTCTCCATCCACCCGACCGGTACCGACGGAACCCGCGTTGAGCAGGCGCAGGCCCCGGTAGCCGCTGTAACGGCGCTTCGCTTCCGAACTTGAGCGGGAGGCGGCGTGCGCCGTCGACAGGCTGTTTTACATTAAGCCTCGTCAGCGCTTCGCGAAGCGGTCGCAGGCCAGTACGAGCTCCCGCGCGATTCCCGACTCGAACGCCGCATGGCCGGCATCCGGCACGATGCGCAGGTCCGCCTCGGGCCAGGCCTTGTGGAGGTCCCACGCGCTCGTGGCGGGGCACACCACGTCGAAGCGGCCTTGCACGATCACGGCGGGCAGGTGACGGATCTTCGGCACGTCGTCGAGCAGTTGCGATTCGTTGCGCAGCCAGCCCTTGTTGATGAAGTAATGGCACTCGATGCGCGCGAACTCTGCGGCGAACTTCGGATCGCCAAAGCGCTTCACGTAGTCCTTGTTGAGGTGCATGTACGACAGAGCGCCCTCCCAGATCGACCAGGCGCGCGCGGCTTCGAGCAGCGTCTCGCGGTTGTCGCTCGTGAGCCGCCGGTAGTAAGACTCCACGCAGTTCCTGCGTTCGTCCGCGCTCAAGGGCTTCAGATAGTCCTCGAACAGGTCGGGGAACAGCGCGGCCGCGCCATGCGGGTCCTGATAGAACCAATCGAGCTCCTGCTTGCGCAGGAGGAAGATGCCGCGCAGCACGAGTTCCGTGCAGCGACCGGGGTGCTGCTGCGCGTACGCGAGCGCGAGCGTCGAGCCCCACGACCCGCCGAACACCATCCACTTGTCGATGCCGAGCTTCGCGCGGATCGCCTCGATGTCGGAAACCAGGTGCCAGGTGGTGTTGTCCTCGAGATTCGCGGACGGCTTGCTCTTGCCGCAGCCGCGCTGGTCGAACAGCACGATGCGATAGCGTTTCGGGTCGAAGAACTGGCGCATCTTGGGATCCGTTCCGCCGCCGGGCCCGCCGTGCAGGAAGATGACGGGCTTGCCCTGGGGATTTCCGCTTTCCTCGAAATAGATCTCGTGCACGTCCGACACGCGCAGCATGCCGGCGTTGTATGGCTTGATCGGCGGATAGAATTCGCCCGCCCTTCGAGCGGGGGCGGCCTTGCGCCGCGGCGCCGGCCTTGCTTTCGCTCGTGCCTTCACCATCATCTTCGTCTTCTTCTTCGACTTCTTCTTGTTAGCCATGTTTTTCTCCGGCCAGCATCGGTCCGAGCGCGCGGCCGCCGACGAGATGCATGTGCAGGTGATAGACGACCTGCCCGCCGTGCTGGTTGCAGTTGACGATCAGCCGGAAGCCGTTTTCGGCGATGCCTTCCTGCTTCGCGATGTCGCGCGCGACGACGAACATGTGACCGAGCGTGCGCTCGTCGTCCTCGCTGACGTCGTTGACCGTCGGGATGGGTTTGTTCGGGATGATCAGCACGTGCACGGGCGCCTGCGGACTGATGTCCCGGAAAGCAGTGACGCGATCGTCCTGGTGGACGATGTTCGCCGGAATCTCGCCGGCGACGATCTTCTCGAACAGGGTGGGCATGCGGCGAAGAATACGCGATCTGCCCCTTTTTGGCGGTGGCTTCCGGGGCACGAACTCGACGATAATTCCCGCCCTTGAAGCTCAACTACGACAGCTTGAGCGCCCATCTCGCGGGCGACCCCGCGCGGGCGTACCTCGTCTGCGGCGATGAGGCGCTGCTCGTGGGCGAAGCGGCCGACGCCATCCGCGCGCGCGTACGGCGCGCCGGCTTCGAGGAGCGGGAAGTCTTCTTCATCGAGCGCGTCGCCGACTGGGAGGGCGTGCGCAACTCGTCTAACAACCTGTCGCTGTTCGGCGCGCGCAAGCTGATCGAGCTGCGCCTGCCGTCGGGCAAGCCCGGGGTCGGCGGCGCGAACGCCATCGCCGATCTGCTGCGCGATCCGAATCCCGACAACGTCCATCTCATGATCACCGGCAAGCTCGAACGCGAGCAGCTCAATTCCGCGTGGGTCAAGGCGTTCGAGTCCGCGGGCGCGTTCCTGAACATCTGGCCCATCGAAGTGGCGCGGTTGCCGCAGTGGCTGCGCGCGCGGGCCGCGAAGCTGTCCATCGAGCTGGACGACGACGCCATGCGATTCATCGTCGAACGCACCGAGGGAAACCTGCTCGCCGCGCAGCAGGAGCTCGAGAAGCTGCGAATGCTGGCGCCCGCCACGCAGGGCACCGCGCGCGTGGATCTCGCGGCGGTGCAGGCGTCCATCGGTGACAGCGCGCGCTTCGACGTGTTTCAGCTCGGCGACGCGGCGCTCGCGGGTGACGTGCCGCGCGCGATCCGCATCCTCGGCGGGTTGCGCAGCGAAGGCGTCGAGCCGACGCTCGCGCTGTGGTCGCTGTCCCGCGAAATACACAACACCTGGGGCGCCACGCAGCACAACGGCGTGAATTCCCGCAGCTGGCAGCGCCCGAGCGCGTCGCTCGAGACGGCGAAGCGCCGCGCCGCCAAACTTCCCTTTGCGCGGCTCGCGGCGCGCATCTCGCGCACGGACCGCATGATCAAGGGTCAGCAGCGCGGTGACGCGTGGGACGAGATGGCCCTGCTGGTCGTCGAGTTCTCCGGTCGCCGGACGCTGCCACTCACGGGGACGCGCGCCGCTTGAATCCCATCGGAGTTTTCGGGGGCACCTTCGACCCCATCCACTACGGACACCTGCGCACGGCCTTCGAGCTCTGGCAGTCGCTGAAACTCGCGGAGGTGCGCTTCCTGCCGACCGGCAATCCGCCACACCGCGAGCGCACGCTCGCGGATGCCGCGCTGCGCGTGCAGATGGTTCGCGCCGCGATCGCCGATCAGCCCGCGTTCGTCGTCGACGATCGGGAAGTGCGGCGTGCGGGTGCCTCCTACACGTTCGATACCTTGAGCGAGCTGCGCGTCGAGAACCCGCAGCGCTCGCTGTGCCTGCTGCTCGGCATGGATGCATTCCTGGGCCTGCCGGGTTGGCATCGCTGGCGCGAGTTGTTCGACCTCGCGCATGTCGTGGTCGCGCATCGGCCCGGCTGGAAAGCCCCCACCCAGGGGCCGCTCGGCGAGATCATGGTCGATCGCGGCACCGGGGCCGTGAACGATCTCCACCGCTCGCCCGCCGGCCGCATCTATGTCCACGCGGTCACCCAGCTCGAAATCTCGTCGACGGAATTGCGGCAGATCATCGACGCTGGCCGCGATCCGCGCTTCCTGGTACCCGATCCGGTTCGCGACATCATTCGCGATTCCGGGTGCTATGCTCGGCCTCGTTGAGACCCGTTGAGAGAAGGCTCGCCACATACGGAGTGAAATGGCCACCAAGACCCGTCCTCGCCGCGCTGCCGCGCGGGCAAAACCCACCCTTCCGCAGACCCTGCTGCGCATCGTCAATTCCGCGCTCGACGACATGAAGGCCGTCAACGTCAAAGTCATGGACGTCCGGCATCTCACCGACATCACCGACGTCGTCGTCATCGCCTCCGGAAATTCCGACCGTCACGTCAAGTCGATCGCCGACCGCGTCGTCCAGTTCGCCAAGCAGAACGACTTCCGCCCGATGGGCGTCGAAGGCGCGCGCGAAGGCGAGTGGGTGCTCGTCGATCTCACCGACGTCGTCGTGCACGTCATGCTGCCGCGCGTCCGCGAGTTCTACGGTCTCGAGAAGCTCTGGGAAGACACCGCCGCGCCGGTCGCCGCTGCGCCCAAAGCCAAGACTGCCCGGCCGCGCGCCGTGCGCTGAAGCCGGATCGTGCGCGTGCGCATCCTCGCGGTCGGCACGCGCATGCCCGAGTGGGTGACGACGGCGTACGAGGAGTACACCCGCCGCCTGCGCGGATCGATGCGCATCGATCTCGAGGAGCTGCAGGTGCGCACGAAAGCCGAAGAAGAAAAAAAGCTGCTCGCCCGTATCGGTGACGACTACCTGGTCGCCCTCGACGAGCACGGCAAACCCAGGACCACCCTCGAGCTCGCCAGATGGTTAGGCGAGCGCCTGCAGGACGGGCGCGATCTCAGTTTCGTGATCGGCGGTCCCGACGGCCTGGGCCCCACGCTGCTCATGAAAGCCGCCTGGCGCTGGTCCCTGTCCGCATTGACCTTTCCGCACGCGATGGTGCGGGTGATGCTCGCCGAACAGCTGTATCGGGCGCATTCGGTGTTGCAGAATCACCCCTACCACCGTGAGTGACGCCAACGACAAACCCCCGGCGCTGCGGCTCGCATCCGCATCGCCGCGCCGCCGCCAGTTGTTAGACCTCGTCGGCGTCCCGCACGTCGTGACGCCGGCCGACATCGACGAGACGCCATTGCCGGACGAGGCGGCCGACGACTACGTCTGCCGGCTCGCGCGCGAGAAGGCGGAGGCCGTCTGGTCGGGCCAGAAGGACCTGCCGGTACTCGCCGCCGACACCACCGTCGTCATCGACGGCGAGATCCTGGGCAAGCCCGAATCCGCAGCGGACGCCACGCGCATGCTCAAACTGCTCTCGGGCCGCGAACACTTCGTGTACACCGGCGTCGCGCTGCAGTCGACTCGCGGCCTGCGCGTCGCGTTGTCGAAATCAACCGTCACGTTCGCGCTGCTCCACGACGCGCAGATCCAGGCGTACTGGGCGAGCGGCGAGCCGCAGGGAAAGGCCGGCGCCTACGCGATCCAGGGCTTCGGCGCGGTGTTCATCTCGAACGTCGCGGGCAGTTATTCGGGCGTGATGGGCCTGCCGCTCTACGAGACGGCGACCCTGCTGCGCAACGCCGGCATCAGGGTGTGGCACGGCAGCGTCTAGTTTTCCGGGAGGGGGAGTGTCGACGGAAATCCTGATCAACGTCGCGCCGCGCGAGAACCGCGCCGCGCTCATCGAGAACGGCGTGCTGACGGAATTGTTCGTCGAGCGCCAGAGCCGTCGCGGCATCGTGAGCAACCTCTACAAGGGGCGCGTGCAGCGCGTGCTGCCGGGCATGCAGGCGGCGTTCATCGACGTCGGCCTCGAACGCACCGCGTTCCTGCATGCCGCGGACATCGCCGCGCCGAATCCGGAGAGCACGCTGGTCGGGACACCGAGCGCCGAGGACATCCGCAGCCTCGTGCGGGAGGGCGACGACATCCTCGTCCAGGTCGTCAAGGATCCGATGGGAACGAAGGGCGCGCGCCTCACGACGTTCGTCGCGCTGCCGTCGCGGCTCATGGTCTACATGCCGCGCGGCGAGGGCGTTGGAGTCTCCGCGCGCATCGACGACGAAGTCGAGCGAGCGCGTCTCAAGGACCTGGTCGGCACCGCGATCGCCGGCAGGACCTTGAACGGCGGTTACATCGTGCGCACCGCGGCGCAGGGGGCGACCCAGGAACAGCTGCGCGACGACATCGATTACCTGAGCCGGCTGTGGCAGCACGTGAAGGAGAAGGGGCTCATGTCGCGCGCCGGCGAACTCGTCTACGAGGATCTGCCGTTGCCGACCCGCATGCTGCGCGACGAGCTCGCGCGCGGCGTCGATCGCGTGCTCGTGGACAACGCCGTCGCGCACGTGCGAATGCTGGAGTTCGCCGCGGCGTTCATGCCCGGCAGCACCACGTCGATCGAGCTCTATGGCGGGCAGCGCCCGATCTTCGACCTGCACGGCATCGAAGAAGAGATCGGAAAGGCCCTCGAGCGCAGTGTCAGCCTGAAGTCCGGCGGCCACCTCGTGATCGACCAGACGGAGTCGATGACCACCATCGACGTGAACACCGGCGGCTTCGTCGGACACCGGAATCTCGAAGACACGATCTTCCGCACGAACCTCGAGGCGGCCGTGGCGATCGCGCGGCAGCTGCGGCTGCGCAACCTCGGCGGCATCATCATCATCGACTTCATCGACATGATCGATGCCTCGCACCGGGTGCAGGTCATGGAGGCGCTGCAGCGCGCCCTGGCGGGCGATCATGCCCAGACCCACATCGCCAGCGTGTCCACGCTGGGCCTGGTGGAAATGACCCGCAAGCGTACCCGCGACAGCCTGGAACATTTGCTGTGTGCGTCCTGTCCCAGTTGTGAAGGCCGGGGCTTCGTGCGGACGCCTGAAACCGTCTGTCACGAGATTTTCCGGGAAATTGTGCGCCAGAGCAGGCAGTTCCAGAGCAAGGAACTGCTAATTTTGGCCCATCAGAACGTGATCGACCGCCTGCTCGACGAAGAGTCGGCCGTGCTCGCGGAACTGGAACACCAGGTGGGCCGGCCGATCCGGCTGCAGGTGGAAGCGCTGTACGGATTCGATCAATACGACGTGGTGCTTGCGTGACGTGATGACCGACACATCCCTTGAAACCAAGGGGGGAGCCATTCGAGAAGAATGGGGCGGCTCGCACTGGGCGAGACGCACGCTGTTGGTCACGTTTTGTCTCGCGCTGGTCGCCACGCTCGGCCTCGCCTTCACCCGCGTCATCGCCGCGCGCGTCCCCGAACAGCGCGCCACGCTCGAGAAACTCATCGCCGATCGCACCGGGCTCGCGGTCCGATTCGACAACGTCCACTTCGCCTGGGAGCTCGACGGCACGAGCGCCGTGTTCGAGCGCGTCGAGCTGACCGACCCCAAGCGGGGCCGCGTGCGCGTCGTCGCGCCCGAGCTGCGGGTCGAACTCGATACCTGGGATTTCCTGCGCCACCAGCAGTTCTCGCTCGGGCACGTCAAGCTCTCGTCTCCCGACATCGAGATCATCGCGGACGCGGAGGCGTCGGCGCCGCGCGTCGCGGCCCC
>CADEED010000008.1:9240-59778 GCA_902826225.1 uncultured Pseudomonadota bacterium
GGAACATGGCGGGCGACGACGAGGCGGCCGCGCTGCAGCGCTATCTCGACTGGGCGGAGCTCATGCCCGTCGGCCGCATCGAAGTCGAAGGCGCGCGCGTGCATCTCCTGCGCCATGGCGATCGAACCGCGCGGCAGAGTTTCACCTTGAGCACCGCCGTCGTGAGCCGCGGCGCATCCACTTTCAACGCGTACGGCACCATGCTGCTCGCGCAGGACGTGGGGCAGTCGCTGTTCGTCTCCGCGAAGATCGAGAACCTGGGACCGAAGGCCATCGCCTCCGGCAACCTGCGGCTCATCGCGCGGCGCGTGGTCCTCGACAAGTTGTCGCCGGGTCTGCAGGGTCGCGGCACGATCGATGCAAAATTCGAATTGCGCGACGGTCACGTCGCCGCCGGGAGCTGGCAGGCGAGCGCGCGCGAACTGGTCCTGGCGAGCGGCGCGCGGTTCGACCATCTTTCCCTGAGCGGCACGCTGCGGCGCGAGTTCACGCCGGGTGCGCCGGGACGGGACGCCGACCTGCTCGTCGACCTCACGGATCTGCAGTTCACGCGCGGCGCGCGCCTCGAGCGGGCGCCGCAGATCGCCGCGCGCCTCGCCCTCGAGCCACGCTCGACGCGGATCGCGCGCACGACCGTGACGGCTGAGCGCATTCCCTTCATGGCCGCCGAGTTCGTCGCGGGCATGCTCGCGCCGGAACTCGAAGGGACCTCGACGCTGCCCGGCGGCTGGTCGCCGGTGGCCGGCGAGCTGCGGTCGCTCGCTTTCGATTCCGGCGAGCGTCGCGTGAAGCGCGACGCCTGGGTGTTCACCGCCGAGGCGAGTGGCGTCGAGCTGGCGCGCGCGTCGGATCGCGCCCGTCTCTCGCAGCTGGCGGGAAGAATCCGGCGCGACGCGCGGGGCGTGGCGCTCACGTTCGATTCCGCCTCGCCCGCGTCGTTGCGACTCGATCCGGCGTTCGCCGCGCGGCCGGTGGTGCTCGCCGGCTCCGCGCTCCGCAGGACCGACGAGAGCTGGCACTTCGATTCGTTCACGGTTCACGAAGGCGCGGCTGGCGTCGAGGTGCGCGGCGACTGGGCCGCGACGGGCACGCGAGCGGCGCCGCTGCAGGTCTCGCTCACGCGCGCGCAGCGCGGCTGGCTTGCCGATGCCTGGATGGTTTACTCGGCCGACGCGGAGCCGCCGGCGATGTTCGCGGACCTCGCGCAGGGCGAGATCGTCAGCGGTTCGCTGCGACTGGTTTCCCTGCGTGCCGACGACGGCTGGCACGTCGACTGGTTGAAATCCAGCGGAAAGCTGGAGCTCGCATCGCTGGCGACCGCGGCCGGCGCCGGGCCGACGCGGCCGCAACTCGCCGCGGGCGCGGGCTCCCTCGAGTTCGCGCGCGGCGTCACGACGCTGCGACTCACGGCCGGCACTCTCGAGGATCTCTCGCTCACGCGCGCGCGTATCGACTGGCCACGAACGGGAGCCCCGCGGCTCACCGTGGCCCTCGAGGGCGCGCTCGATTCGCCCTGGCTGCGCGAAACGCTGGCGGCGCAAGGGCTCGACCGCCTGACCGGCCGGGTCGCCCTCGACGCCGAAGCACGCGGCGAACGCGCGCTGCACGATCCCGCGACCTGGCGCGTGAATGCGCGCGTGAGCAACGCCAGCATCGACCTGGCGGATGCACTGCCGGCGGTGGAGCAGCTCGCGGGTTCGCTGCGCTTCGCGGAAGGACAATTGCGAACGCTGGAGCTTGCCGGTTCCTGGATCGGCGGCCCCGTCGAGATCGCCGCGCGGCGCGCCACGACGCGCGGTCCGCTGACCTTCGCGCTCGAGGGCAGTGCCGACGCGCGGGCGGTGCTCGAGTTGTTAGGCCGGAATTCCGTCGCGACCCGCCTGGAGGGTGAACTGAAATGGAGCGGTACGGCGCAGCGGGTCGCCGCGGCGACGGACGACGCCTGGAAGATCTCCCTGTCGAGCGATTGGGCCGGCGTGGAGAGCCGCCTGCCGGAACCATTCGGCAAGGCACGCTCGCAGGCGCTGCCGTTGAATGTCCAGTTGCGCGTCGACGCGCGGGGAGTGCGCGAGTTCTCCGTCAACGGGCGCGACCTGGAGTTGAGCGGGGCCGTCACCAACGGCGCCGTCCTCGCGAACTTCGACGTCCAGGGCGTCACCGGCGAGGTGCGGCGCGTGCCGGGCGCGGATCCGCAGATCGAAGTGAATCGCCTCGACGTCAGGCAGACCCCCGCATTGCTGGCCGCGGCGAGTTCGCTGTTGCCGGCCGACTCCTCGATTTCGATCGACATCGCCGAGGTACGCTCCGCGGACCGGACGTTCGGCGCGTTGCGCGCGTCCCTCGACAGGCGTGCGGACGCGCTGCGCTTCTCGCTGGAGTCGCCGGAGGTCGCCGTGCATCGCGTTTCCCTGCAGGGCCAGTGCGCGGCGGCGGAACATCGCTGCCGCGCGTCTTTCAGCGCCAATTCGACCCAGCTCGCCCGGTTGCTGCGCGGCACGTCGCTGCCGGCCGAATGGCCCACCGCGGAGGGGTATGCGGCGGGCGAGCTTTCCTGGCCCGACGGTCCCAGCGAGATTGCGCGCACGCTCACCGGACGCTTCGATCTCGAAACGCAGGGCGACGACAGCGGCCATACGATGACGGCCAACGCCACGCTCGCCGACGGACAGATCACGCTCGCCAACGTGCAGGGCACAGGCCCCGCTGCCGACCAGGTGTTTCGCGGCAGCGGACGCGTCGGCCTCCTGGCGCGCGACTACGACCTCACTGTCGACTACGAGCAGCTTTCGCTGGCTGCAACTGCGATGCCCACACCGGCGCGCGCGCGACTCGCCCGCGCTTGGAATGCACTGCGCGGCTCGGCGGCGCGCCGTGGTTGGACCGAAGCCCCGGAAACGCGACGCGTGCAGTGGCACGGCTACTGGGAGTGAACGACCCCGATTCGTGTAGATTGCTGTCCATGCGCGTAGCGGCGATCCAGATGACCTCCGGGCACGACATCCAGGCGAATCTCGATGCGGCCGGTCGTTTCCTCGAGGATGCGGCGAAGCAGGGCGCGGTGCTGGCGGCGCTGCCGGAGAACTTCGCGTTCATGGGTCTCAACAGCGGAGACAAGCGCGCGGTCGGCGAGCCGGATGGCGCAGGGCGCATCCAGAACTTCCTCGCCGACACCGCGCGCCGGCTGAAACTGTGGGTCGTCGGCGGCACGATCCCGTTGCGCTCGGATCGGGATGGCCGCGTGACTGCTTCGTCGCTGGTCTACACGGCCGAGGGTCAGCGCGCGGCGCGTTACGACAAAATTCACCTGTTCGACGTCGACGTGCCCGGCAGTACGGAGACGCATCGCGAATCGGCGCACACCATCCCGGGTCATGACGCGCGCGTCGTCGACACACCGGCGGGCAAGCTCGGGCTGGCCGTGTGTTACGACATGCGGTTCCCGGAGCTGTTCCGTGTGCTGTCGCGCCAGGGCGCGGACCTGTTCGTCGTGCCGTCCGCGTTCACCGTGCCGACCGGCGAGGCGCACTGGGAGACGCTGCTGCGCACGCGCGCCATCGAGAATCTCTGCGGGCTCATCGCGCCGGCGCAATGGGGCGTGCATCCGAGCGGCCGTGCGACGTATGGCCACTCGATGATCATCGACCACTGGGGCAAGGTGCTCGCGCAGATGCCGGGCGGCACAGGCTGCCTCGTGGCGGACATCGACACGGCGGCACGGATGGAAGCCCGCTGGAAGTTCCCGGCGCTCGAGCACCGCGTCATCTACAACACCTGAGGCGCCATTCACGATTGAACATGGCGCGATCGCCCGCATGGAATGCCGTCCGAACGCGAGGCCGCTACTGGCCCCTGCTGTACATTACGGTCTGGCGCGACCGCTACATCGCCCTGGAAACGGTGAAAAATTGGACCCCATGACCTCCGCAGAACCCCTGGACATCGCCCGCGAACTCATCCTGCGTCCGGGCGGCCTCGACGACGCGCTCATCGACAACGCGCTCTCGCAGGTCATGTCGAGCTCGGTCGACTCCGCCGACCTCTATTTCCAGGTCTCCCGCGAGGAGAGCTGGGCGCTCGAGGACGGCATAGTCAAGGAAGGCAGCGCCAGCATCGAGCAGGGCGTCGGCGTGCGCGCCGTCGCCGGCGAGAAGACCGGGTTTGCGTATTCCGACGAGATCGTGCTTCCCGCGCTCGAAGAGGCGTCGCGCGCGGCGCGTGCCATCGCGCTGCGCGGGCAGGACCGCCCGTCGCAGGGTGTGGTGCCGGCTTCCGGGCACCGGCTCTATCTACCCATCGACCCGGTCTCGTCGTTCACGTCCAGCGAAAAGGTGGCGTGGCTCGAAAAGGTCGACCGCGAGACCCGCAAGATGGATCCGCGCGTCATGCAGGTCATGGCGAGCGTGGTGGCCGTGCACGAGGTCGTGCTGGTGGCGAATAGCGAGGGCCACCTGGCCGCCGACGTGCGTCCGCTGGTGCGGTTCAACGTCTCCGTCATCGTCGAACAGGACGGGCGTCGCGAGCAGGGTTACGCCGGCTCGGGCGGACGCTTCACGCTGCCCGAGCTCGTGGCCGATGACAAACCCCTCGCGCTCGCGCGCGAGGCCGTGCGCCAGGCGCTCGTGAATCTCGAGGCGGTGCCCGCGCCCGCGGGGCCGATGACCGTGGTGCTCGGCGCCGGCTGGCCGGGCATCCTGCTGCACGAGGCCATCGGCCACGGACTCGAGGGCGATTTCAACCGCAAGGGCACGTCGGCATTCGCCGGGCGTGTCGGCGAACGGGTGGCCTCCGAGTTGTGCACGATCGTCGACGACGGGACCCTGGCGCGCAGGCGCGGCTCGCTCAACATCGACGACGAGGGCACGCCCACGCAGTGCACGACCCTCATCGAGAACGGCGTGCTCAAGGGCTATCTGCAGGACAAGATGAACGCGCGGCTCACGGGAACGGCGAGCACCGGCAATGGCCGCCGCGAGTCGTTCGCCCACATGACGCTGCCGCGCATGACGAACACGTACATGCGTCCCGGCAAGACCCCGCCCGAGGAGATCCTGGCGTCGGTGCAGAAAGGCATCTACGCCGTGAACTTCGGCGGTGGCCAGGTGGACATCACCTCGGGCAAGTTCGTGTTCAGCGCGAGCGAGGCCTATCTCATCGAGAACGGCAAGGTCGGCAGGCCCATCAAGGGCGCCACGCTGATCGGCAACGGCCCCGACGTCCTCACGCGCGTCTCGATGGTCGGCAACGATCTCAAGCTCGACGACGGAGTCGGCACCTGCGGCAAGGAAGGTCAGAGCGTGCCGGTCGGCGTCGGGCAGCCCACGCTGCGCATCGACGGGCTCACCGTCGGCGGAACCGGCTGACGATCTACTGCAGCAGCCTGCCGACCAGCGCCCGGATCGCCGGCGACGGGTTCGCGCTTCCCTGCGTCTCCAGCATCCGTCGATAGCGCTGGTAATCGTCGAGCGCGCCGGCATCGTCCTTGACGGCCAGCCGGTTGCGGATCAAGCCCTCGTAACAGCGCGCCGACGTCGGGTACATGTCGATGGCGCGTAGATAGACCGCGCGGGCCACGGCATGATCGCCGCGCGCTTCGTGCCGGCGCGCGAGCCGCTCCGAGAGATCGAGGAACTTGCCGCGCACCCGCTCGGCGGACGGCAGGGCCCAGGCGCTCGAACGCTCGGACTGCAGCAGCGGCCCGGCGAATTCGTCGAACGCCCTCTGCATCGCGATATCCGCGTCACGCGCATCCTGGCGAGGGCTCAGGGCCTGCGAAAGGGATCGCTCGAAGGCGTCGAGATCGACCCACACCTGCGATTCGTTCAGCCGCAATTTCCCCTCTCGCTGGATGAGCGCATCCGGAAATCCCAGCAGTTTGCGCAGGCGATGCAGCGCCTGCTCGCACGCGGCCTTGGCCGCATCGCCGTCGGCGTCGGGCCACAGCCACTCGTACAGCTCGTGCAGCGAGACGCTGTGATTCTTCGCGATGGCGAGCGCGCGCAGCACGTCGAGCGTGCGCGTCGGCGCCTTGCCGCCGGCGAGCAGCGGCTCCCCGCGCTGGACGAGGCGGAATTCACCCAGCAGATACAAGCGCAGTTCCCACGGCCAGTGCGCCGGACGCGATGCCGGGGGCGTCAGGCGCCGCCTTTCGATCAGCGTGGCGCAGTATTCGCGCTCGATCTCCCGTTCGAGGGCGTCCGCGCACAACTCCGCGAGCAACGCCGGCTGGTTGATGAGGATGGCGGACCAGTTCTCCGCGCGCAGGTCGGTCATGCAGGCGCGCAGCTCGGCGGGGTAGTGCGCCGACCCGCTCCACTTGGCCGCGAAAGTGCGCGCGACGCGCACGCAGAGGCGCGTGCGTTCGAGCACGGCGCCGTCGAACAGCGGCAACAGTTCTTCGAGGAAGGCCGCCGCGTCGTGCGGCTTCCGATCGGCGAGCAGCACCTGGAAGCGGGTGAGGAAGTGCGGCCACCGCTCGATGGGCGGTTCGTTCGCTTCCTCGATCGCGGTCATGAATCGCTCACAGGCCTTGTACGCCTCCGGGAAGTTGGCCTGCATCGTGTGCAACGCGGCCTGGCAATCCGCCGCGACGGCGACCTGGGTCGTGTAGCGGCTGTCCGCGATGCGGCCGATGCGCGCGATCAGCACGCCGAACTCGGACCAGTCGTTGCGCATCTTCATGAGGAGCTGCAGGTGATACAACGCGCCGAACTCGACGCCACGCAGATTCTCGCGCTCCCCGATGGCCCACGCGGCGCGCAGGGCTTCCCCGGACGACGCGTACGGAAATCCGCGCTTCGAGTACGAGAAGTATCGCGAGGTCACCGCGCCGAAGGTCACGAGCCAGATGCCGAGGATCCATGGCGCGACTCCCGGATTCCGCAGATCGGTCGCGACGGCGTCGACACATTGCTCGAACAGGTCCGCATCGCCGACGGAGCCCGCGTGATCCATGAGTGTCTGGCTCGCCGTCAACCGAAGGTTTGCGGTTTGCTGCTTGCCGCGCGCTCCGAGCCGCTCGAGCAGCTTACGCGTGAGCGCTCGAACGCTCGTGGTGTCCGTGTGGTAATCCTGCGCGAAGTCCACCGCGCGCAGCATGCCGGAGATCGCCAGCAGTTCGTCGTCGGCGCCGAGCTCTGCCATCGCCGTGCCCATGAGGTCGAGCATGCGGCGCGTCCACTCGGCCAGACCCTCGTGGGTGCGCCAGCTGTCGGTCTTCGACAGAACGGCGCGCGCCGCGGTGAGGCAGCGTCCGGCATCGTCGCCGCGCAGCGAGAAGCCCTCCCATGCCCGCGCAAACCAGCTCTCGGCCGTGGCATCGTCCGCCATGTGCGCGACGCCGAGCCAGTAGCACAGCCAGGGATCGAGCTCGGCCAGCGGCAACGTGGTGACCCACTCGTTGAGCGTCACGCGACGGCCCTGCGCGACGAGTTCGGCGGCGTGGCGCGTGATCAGTGCATGGGCAAGCGGCCAGGCGCGCGCGGCGAGCGCGAGTTCGATCGCCGCGTCGATCCGGCCGTTCGCGTCGAGCAGGGTCGCGGCGCGTTCCCGCAATGCCGCGAGCTCCGCCGGCGCCAGCTGCTGCGCGAGGCGCGCCTGCAGGAATTCGCGCAGGAGATCGTGCATCTGGTAGCTGCCGTGTGCGTTCTCGCCGCGCGTGACGAGCAATTGCCGCTGATACAACCGCCCGAGCACGCCGCGCAGGGCGCCGGCGCCCGTGAGTTGTTCCGCGAGCTCCGCCGTCACTTCCGGAAGGAGGCTCAGCCGCAAGAGCGAGTCCTGCTCGGCCGGATCGAGCTCCTCGAACATCTGGCGCGCGAGCGCCGCGAAGACCGCCTGGCTGTCGCGCGGCGCGCCCGGAGCGAGGTGGTTGACGGGCTCCTCGGTGCCGGCGCGATCGGCGAGCATCACGAGCCCGGCCGCCCAGCCGCGCGCCGCGGCGACGTCGACGCTGCCGCCCCTGCGCGCGCTGCGGGCGCGCACCAACGCGCGCGCCTCGCGCTCCGAGAAACGCAACACGCTCTCCTCGATGAGCGCCAGCCGGCCCTTGAAGACCAGCTCCTTGAGCTCGGCCGGGACGAGCGTGCGGCTGAGACAGATGCAGCGCAGATCATCGGGCAGCTCGCGCAGCAGGATCGCGAGGATGCGGCGGAAGTTCGTGCCGTCGGCATAGTGCAGATCGTCGAGCACGAGCAGCGGCTTCCCGGAGAGGCGCTGGAACCAGGCCCGGAAGAAGCGCCGCGCGAAGTCCGCGGCCTGGTCCGCATATTCGGGGCCGAACACGGGCAGGGGAGGCGCGCGGGTCTTGAGACGGCTGGCGCCGACGACCATCGACAGATAGTGGAAGAAGCTCGCGATGTCCTGGTCGCCCTCGTCGATGCGGTACCAGATCACGCGTGTTCGCTTGCGGCGCAGGTAGTCGAGCACCGCGCTCGTCTTGCCGTAGCCGGCCGGGGCCGCGATCCAGCAGATGCCGCCCCGCAGAGCCCGGTCAACGGCGCTCACGACACGAGTCCGCAGGACGATGCGGCTGCCCGGCGGGGCGACTAACTTCGGTGGCGGGGCGACGCGGGCCATTGGCCCGGAAGATAGCCTATCGGGCGATCCAGCTCCTGCTTTCGAGGCGCAGCACCTTCACGCCGCCGAGTGTGTTCACGAGAACCCAGCGATCGTCGGCTTCCGTCCGCAGCGTGAAGTTGATGCGGCTCATGCGGGTCGTCCGCCGTTCGTGGTAGCTCACGGTGGCGGTCCATGGCTTCAGCCAGCTGCGATCGACGGTGAAATTCTCGCGCGTCACTGTCATCTCCGGGCCGATGAGGTCGAACCCCTTCGCCGCGTAGGACACGAAATCGCAAAATTCCTGCTTGCCGCCATTCACCGCCTGCGCGCCACCCTCCGACGTGCGGTCGTCGATCGAAACGACGAGATCGTCGTGCAGGCGGTCGCAGTACTGCCTCATTTCGTTGCGCAGCGACAGCGCTTCGAGCTCATCGAGGAACTCGCGCGAACCACGCTCGGACAGCCGCACGGCGCCGATGCTGTAGGCGATTGCCGTCAAGACGAGAGCCGCACCGAGGAATCTGCGCATTTTCACGGGATATCGGACTGCCGGAAGGCCTGACTGAGGTGCACTATCAGAACGCGCGGACGACAGGGATGTCGGCAAAGTGCGTCAGAATTTTGTAGCGAAGGGAATCGCTCCGCGCCTACGTCACTTTCAGACCTGAACATAACGAAGTTCGCTTTTGGCGACATTGGAAAGTCCGTGACTTCGGGCACATCATCCGGACCACATGGTTCAGCAAACTGCACGCAGGTTCGAGCAAGACGCCACTCACTCAGGGAGCCCATCGACAATGCGCAACGACACAGCTGGCAGCGGCCAATTCCGCATCAATCTCCCGCCGGACGTGCTTGCGGAGATGCGCCGCCAGACGGGGTCGCCGCGCAATGCGCTGCAGGTCGATGGTTTCCGCCCCGGCATTTTCGGACGCCTCATGGATCTCCTGACCGGCCGCCGCCGCTGAGAATTCGCACGGGTCTCGCAAAGGGCCTGCACGCCATCGGCGTGCAGGCCCTTTCTCATTCTGCGGTCCGATCAGCGCGCGCCGGCGGCGTCTTCGCGCTCGTTGTCCGGATCGTCGTCGTTCTCTTCGTTCGCCGCGCGCGGATTCACCCGCGGCAGGTCGTCATGCGTATCCGCCAGGTGTTCGGCGATGTGGTCGTCGACGAACAGCAATTCGTGCTGTCCGAGCGAGATCACGTCGCCGTCGCGCATCGTGTGACGGCGCACGCGTTTGCCGCGGATCACGATGCCGTTGGTGCTGTTCAGGTCTTCGACGACCGTGATGCCGTCGCTGCCCGTCAGGAACTGACAGTGGTGCCGGCTGATGAATTTGCTGTCGACCTGCAGGTCGTTGTCCGGCGTGCGGCCGATGACCTTGCGGCCGGGTACCAGGTGCAACTCCGCGACGGACTTGCCCTCGGTCGACAGCACGAGCTTGGCGAGCGGCTTCGCGGGACGATCCGCATTCGCGATGTTCTCGGCGCTCTTCGATGACGAGGATACCCGGCTCGCGAAATCGACCCACTGCAACTCGCCGATCGCCGACGCGACGTCCGCGAGGGTCACGTGATCGCGATCCTCGTTGAAGGCCGCCATCATCGAGGTGTCGCACAGGGTGTTCACCAGGCGCGGCACGCCGCCGGTGAACCGCATGATCTCGGAGAACGTATCCTCGGCGAAGATTTCGCGGCCGCCGGCGCCGGCCACTTCGAGGCGGTGCACGACGTACGCGCGCAGGTCGTCGCGCGAGAGCGCGCCGAGATGGAACCGCAGGCGCACGCGCTGAGAGAGCTGCACGAGTTCGGGTGAGTCGAGCTTTCCGTTGAGATCGGGCTGGCCGGCCAGGATGATGCGCAGCACCTTCTCCTTGGTCGACTCGATGCCCGACAGCAGGCGGATCTCCTCGAGCACCTTCAACGACAGGTTTTGCGCCTCGTCGATGATCAGCAGGACCTTGCGGCCGGCGGCGTACTGCTCGATGAGGAACGTGTTGAGCGTCGCGATCAGCTCGGCCTTCTTCATCTTGAAGGGCGTGAAGCCGAATTGCGCGAGCACGGACTGCAGGAACTCGACCGCGCTCACCTGCGTCTGGCTGATCTGGGCGACGACGACATCGGAATCCAGCTGACGCAGGAAGCTCTCGATGAGCGTGGTCTTGCCGGAGCCGATCTCGCCCGTGATGATCACGAAGCCATCCGTGAACCAGATGGTCGACTCCATGTACGCCTTCGCGCGCGCGTGCGCCCGCGAGAGGTACAGGAACTGCGGGTCCGGACTCAGCCGGAATGGCAGTTCACGCAGCTTGAAGGTCTCTAAGTACATGCCTGCGCCCGATATTACGGTAATAGCCCGTTTCGGGTCCGGGAAACCCCCGAACGGGTTTACCGAAGTGCGAGCCAGGTCGCTCGGTCGACCCGGGAGAGCGCCTTGAATGCCCGCCGATCGCGCGTCCGGGCGCTCGATTCGACCAAAGTCAGGTGCCCCAGCTTGCGGCCCGGCCGGGGTTCCTTCCCGTAGTCGTGCCAGTGGAGTCCTGCATCCGCGAGGAGGGGGTCCCGCGGCGGTAGTTCGCCGATCAGGTTGACCATCGCGCAATGGCCCCGGGCGCGGGTGCTGCCCAGGGGCAGCCCGGCGACGGCGCGCACGTGGTTCTCGAACTGGCTGGTCTCGGCGCCCTCGATCGTCCAGTGGCCGGAGTTGTGCACGCGCGGCGCCATCTCGTTGGCGACGAGTTGGCCACGCCGCACGAAGAACTCGATGGTCAGGACGCCGACGTAGTCGAAGTGCTCGAGCAGCTTGCGCGCGGCGTTCTGGGCCCGTCGCGTGAGCGCCGCGTTCCCGAACGGCGCGCGCGTCAGACGCAGGATGCCGTCACGATGGACGTTGAGGCAAAGTGGATAGAAGGCGAGCGCGCCATCGGCGCCGCGCACGGCGATCACGGAGATCTCGTAATCGAACGGCACGAGATTCTCGTACAGCAGCGGGGCCTTGCCGAGCTGCTCCCAGGCGCCGGCGACGTCGGCCGGCTTCCGCAGCACGGCCTGGCCCTTGCCGTCGTACCCCAGGCGCCGCGTCTTGAGCACGCCGGGCAGACCGATGCGCTCGATGGCCGCGTCGAGATCCGCGCGAGAATTGACCGAGGCGTAGCGTGTCGTCGGAATGTCGAGCAATTCGAAGGTGCGCTTCTCGGCGAGCCGATCCTGCGCGGCGGCGAGCGCGCGCAGCGGCGGAGAGATGCGCGCCTTGCCGGGAAGCTTCTCCAGCGCCTCGACCGGGATGTTCTCCCAGTCGAACGTCAGCACTTCACAGCGCCGCGACAGCTCGCCTAACAACCGGCGGTCCGTGAGCTCGCCGGCGAGCAGCGGCGCGACCTGGCCGCCGGGCGTGCGCGCGTTCTTGTCGATGAACAGGAATTCGAGACCCAGGGGATAGCCCGCCAGGGCCAGCATGCGACCGAGCTGGCCGGCGCCGACGATGCCGATCATGCGGTGCGGATCACGGCTGCTTCGCGGGATCGGGGATCGACAGCACTTTCGCCGTCTGGTCCGCGCGGAACTTCTTCAGCGCCGCGTCGATCTCGGGACGCTTGTTAGCGAGGATGGCGGCGGCGGCGAGGCCGGCATTCGTGGCGCCGGCGGGACCGATGGCGAAGGTCGCCACGGGGATGCCCGCGGGCATCTGCACGATCGACAGCAACGAATCGAGACCGCTCAGCGTCTTCGACTGCACGGGCACGCCGAGCACGGGCAGGGTCGTCTTCGACGCCGTCATGCCGGGTAGATGGGCCGCGCCGCCGGCGCCGGCGATGATGACTTCGATGCCTCGGCCCTGCGCGGACGCCGCGTACTCGAACAGGAGGTCGGGAGTGCGATGGGCGGAGACGACTTTCGTCTCGTAGGGAATCGAGAGCCTGTCGAGCGCCTCGGCCGCGGCGCGCATCGTCTCCCAATCGGAAGTCGATCCCATGATGATGCCGACCAGTGGTTTCATCGAGGAATATTATCAGTATGCCGAAAAGGGCATCCTGACCTTTTCGGCCGGGCGGCTGCGGGCGTCAGGCGGAAGCTTCAAACAAGGTTCGCAGGGTACGGAACAACTCGCGCGAGGCCGTTTCGCGGCTGCCCGAGTCGACGCGCTCGCTGGTGGCTTTCGTGATCAATGCCTGCAGCGATTTCCGGTCGGCGGCCGGCGCCCACTCCACGAACTCGTCGAGCGCCCGCGGACCTTCGGTGAGCAGGCGGGCCCGCCACGTCTCGACGCGCTTGTGCTTCTCGGCGTCGATCGCCGTCGCGCGCGATTCCTCGCTGAGCGCGGCCTCGATGGGCGCGAGATCGATGTCGCGCATGAGCTTGCCGATGTACTGACGCTGGCGTGCGAGCCCACCCCGCGCGGTGATGCGTTTCGCGAGCAGGATGGCGTCGAGCAGACGTTCGTCGAGGTCGAGCGACCGCAGATCCGACTCCTTCAGGCCGATCAACTTCGTGCCCAGGCGCTGGGCGGCGTCGGCCTCGCGTTTGCGCGCGCTCTTGCTCGGCCGTCCGTCGAAATCCTGTTCCTGGTCTTGCCTCATCGTACAATTCTGCCATGCAAGCAGAGATCGATGGATCGCGAATCCCCGAGTTGAAGACCATCGTGGCGGATTCGCTGTCGAAGGCGCGCATTCTGGGTGCCACTCAGGCCGAGGCGGACGTCAGCCTCCAGAAAGGGCTGACTACCACCGTGCGTCTCGGCGAGGTGGAAACGGTCGAGTACCAGCGCGACCGCGGCATGGGCATCACCGTGTATTTCGGCCAGCGCAAGGGTTCGGCCAGCACGGCGGACCTGTCTGCGAAGGCGGTCGCGGAGACCGTCGAAAAGGCCTGCGACATCGCGCGTTACACCGCAGAGGACGACTGCGCCGGCCTGGCCGATCCCGAGGAACTCGCCCGCGACATCCCCGACCTGGATCTCGACCATCCCTGGGCGTTGGCGCCAGAGGAGGCCGTCGAGCGCGCGCGCGCCTGCGAGGCCGCGGGCCGCGACGTCGATTCGCGCATCACGAATTCGGAAGGCGCCAGCGTCGGCTCGCATCGCGGCGTTCGCGTGTACGGCAATTCGCATGGTTTCCTCGCCGGGTACCCGTCGACGAGCCACAGCGTGAGTTGCGTGCTGCTCGCCCAGGCGGGCGACGACATGCAGCGCGACTACTGGTATTCGTCGGCGCGCGACGCGCGCGATCTCGAGTCGGTGGAGAGCATCGGGCGCAAGGCGGGAGAGCGCGCGGTCCAGCGGCTCGGCGCGCGCAAGCTGGCCACGCAGAAGGCGCGGGTGCTGTACGCCCCGGAAGTCGCACGCGGGCTGATCGGGCATTTCCTCAGCGCCGTGCGCGGCAGCAGCCAGTACCGCAAGAGTTCGTTCCTGCTCGGCGCCGCCGGCAAGCAGGTCTTCCCGTCATTCATCGAACTGCGCGAGCGGCCGCACATCAGGAAGGCGTTGGGCAGCTCGCCGTTCGACGGTGAAGGCGTCGCGACGCGCGATCGCGAGCTCGTCGCGGACGGCGTGCTGCAGGGTTACGTCCTCGGCAGCTACTCCGCGCGGAAGTTAGGCCTCAAGACCACCGGCAATGCCGGCGGCACGCACAACCTGCTCGTGGAATCGAAGACGGGCGGCGTGGACATCGCCGCCCTGATGAAGCAGCTCGGCACCGGGCTGCTGGTCACGGAACTCATGGGGCAGGGTGTGAATGGCGTGACGGGCGATTACTCGCGCGGCGCGTCCGGTTTCTGGATCGAGAATGGCGTGCCGACGTATCCGGTTCACGAGATCACGATCGCGGGCAACCTCAAGACCATGTACGACAACATCGCCGCGATCGGCAGCGACGTCGACACGCGCGGCGGCGTGCGTGTGGGCTCGATCCTGATCAGCGAGATGACCATCGCCGGAGATTGAGGACGGACTCATGCGTGCGCTCGCCGCATCCCTGCTGTTGATCTCCCCCGTGCTCGCGGTCGCCGACCAGGATCCGCTGGAGGCGCGCGGACGTTGGTCGATCCCGGAGCGCAAGCAGGCGCGCACGCCGCCCATGGGCTGGAATTCGTGGAACGCGTTCCGCACCGAGGTCGACGAGGCCAAGGTCATGGGCGCCGCGCAGACCATCGTCGACAGCGGCCTCGCGAAGCTCGGGTACGTGTACGTGAACATCGACGACGGCTGGTGGCTCAAGCGCCGCACGCGCGACGGACGGCTGCAGATCCGCACGGCGCTGTTCCCGTCGGCCCGCATCCAGGGGAAGGACAGCAGCTTCCGGCCGTTCACCGACCGTCTGCATGCCATGGGTCTCAAGGCCGGGCTTTACACCGATGTCGGGCGCAATGCGTGCTCCCAGGCGTACGACCTGCATTCTCCCAACCTGCCGGAGGGTTCGACGGCGGAGCGCGAGGTGGGTCTCCACGGCCACGTGGAGCAGGACATCGCGCTCTACTTCCGCGAGTGGGGGTTCGACTACATCAAGGTCGACGCGTGCGGATTGAACGTGTACGGCGCCGCCAGCCCGGTGGTCGACGTGCGCAAGCAGGGTTACCGGCCGTTCGAGCCGCTCATCGACCAGACCTCGATCGCGCGGACCGACATCCCCGCGGTGCGCGGGTTGTACGAAGGCGTCGCCGCTGCGCTCCACGAGACGAACGCGGACGGTGACTACATCCTCGCGATCTGCAACTGGGGCACGGCCGACGTGCGCTCGTGGGGCAAGCAAGTGGGGCACCTGTGGCGCACGAGCGGGGACATCACGCCGCGCTGGACGCGGATGCTGCACAACTTCGACAGCGCCTCGACCCGCGCGCTCTATGCGAAGCCGGGTGCGTGGAACGACCCGGACATGCTGTTCGTCGGGCACGGCGACTTCGACGAGAACCACCTGACGGAAGCGCGCTCGCATTTTTCCCTGTGGGCCATCATCAATGCCCCGCTGATCATCGGCTACGACCTGCGCAATGCGCCTAAGAGCCTGCTCGACATCTGGGGCAACGCGGACGTCGTGCGGATCAACCAGGATCCGCTGGGGCACCAGGCCGTCATCGCCTACGCGTCCGACGACGTGCAGATCCTCGTGAAGACACTGTCGAATGGCCGCAAGGCGGTGGCCGTGTTCAATCGCGGTCTCGCGAAGCAGGAAGTGAACCTGACGGCGGCGCACCTCAAGTTCTCGGCCGACAAACCGATCGAGCTGCGTGATCTGTGGACGAAGATGACGCTGCCGGCGTTCACGAAGGAAACGACGCTGGAGCTCGAGCCGCGCGAGACCTTGCTGTTCGAAGCCAGCGGCACGCGACGCCTTCCCGACGGGGCCTATCTATCCGAGACACCGGCGGACATCAATGTCGCGGTCGACGGCGTCCTGAACCCCGAGCCCGACCCCGTCGTCCACCGCATGGCGGGGCCGTGGAGCGGCACGCGGGATTCCGGCGAGCGTCCCGCCTACACCGGCTGGGGCGGTGCGCAGGCGGACGCCACGCCGTACGACCAGGCGCTGCAGGTGGCCGGTCGACGCTTCGACACCGGGCTCGGAATCCTGTCCGGATCGCGGCTCGAAGTCCGCAACGGCGGACGCAAGCGATTCGAGGCCTCGGTCGGCGTCGACGATTCGACGCGCAACGTCGCGGACAAGGTGGAGTTCCTCGTCTACGGCGACGGAAAGCTGCTGCAACGGAGTGGCGCGGTGGCCTTTGGCGACGCCGCGAGACCCATCGAAGCGAACGTCGATGGCGTGAAGCTGCTCGAGCTGGTGGTGCGGCAAACGACCGGCGGCTCGCCGGTCCCGGTCGTGGTCACCTGGGGCGAAGCGGCGCTTCGCTAGGGACTGTCCTTTCCTCTCACGCCGCTTCTTCGACCAGATCCCGCAGCGTCAGCTCCCCCGCGCTCTTCCGCCACGCCGCATCCATGATCCCGGCGATCTTGTCCACCGCCGGCAGCTTGAGATTGCGCGGCGCCACCTGGCCGGCTTTCTCGTTGCGTGCGATGTCCATGATCTCCTGCACCGTGATCTGCCCGAGATCGCGGGCCGGGAGGAGTTTCTCATCGTCCGTCAGCGTGACGAGGTGCGCGGCCTCGAGCGAGTTCACGATGCGCGAGATGCCGATGCCCGGCATGCCGAGCTCCTGCGCGAGGTCGTCGACCGACCAGCGGCTCTTCCCGTCGTGGTAGGAGCGCGCGATGAGGAACATGCACTTGAGCGTCAACGTCTCGCGCTGCACGGCGGAGAGTCTCAACTCCGTGAGCCCGAGCCTGAGGTAGTGCCGGTTCTGCATGTAGAACGACAGCTGGGCGCCGATCAGCAGGATGAGCCAGCCGAAGTAGGTCCAGAGCAGGGCGACCACGATGATCGCGAAGCCCGCGTATACGACGGACAGGCGGGTCGTGTAGACGACGAACGCGGTGAACAGTTTGCCGACGATCGCCCAGAGCAATCCGGCGACGACGCCGCCGGTGAGCGCGGGCTTCCATTTCACGCGCGTGTTCGGCACGAACTTGTACACGGCGGAGAAGATCGCCGCGACCATGATGAACGGCGAGATCTCGATGGCGAAGTTCACGAGGCGCTCGCCGAACGGCACGTACCGCACGATGCCCGCGCCCGCGGTGTCGAGCGCGCGGTGCGAGAGCCCGAGGAAGCTCACGACGACGATCGGGCCGACGATGAGCAGGGCGACGTACTCGGTGACCCGCCGCGCGAAGCTGCGCGCATGTTCGACGCGCCACAGGAAGTTGAACCCGTCCTCGACTTTCTTGATCGTGCCCAACAGCGTCCACAGCAGCAGCGCGAGACCCAGCGAGCCGACGACACCGGTGCTCACGCTGTCGGCAAACTCCATGACCTTGTTCGTGAACTCCGTGGCTCCGGCGCCCATCGGCTTGAAGAACTCGAGGATCACCGGCTGCAGCTCGCGGTGCGCGCCGAACGCCTTGAGCACCGCGAACGCGAACGCGATGAGCGGCACGATCGAGAGCAGCGTCGCGTAGACGAGCCCCATCGCGTAGAGGTTGATCTGGCCGCGCGAGAGGTCGCGCAGGATGGCGTACGGATAGCGGAGGAGGCGCAGCGTGAGCGCGCCGGGGGTCGTGCCTTCCGAGTACTCGCCGAAGAGATACCGGTCGAGCCAGTTCCAGAACGCGAGGTACATCGGGTGCGGAGAATACATTAGATTGGTCCGCATGCCGGGCACATATCCCTCGCGCATCGTCTGCCTCACCGAGGAGACCACCGAAACGCTGTACCTGCTGGGCGAGGACGCGCGCATCGTGGGCATCTCGGGCTTCACCGTGCGCCCGCCGCGCGCGCGCCGCGAGAAGCCGCGCGTGTCGGCCTTCACGAGCGCCAAGATCGACAAGATCGTCGAACTGAAGCCCGACCTGGTGCTCGGCTTCTCGGACCTGCAGGCCGACATCGCGGCGCAGCTCATCCGCGCCGGCATCGAGGTGCACGTGTTCAACCACCGCAGCGTCGGCGAAATCCTGCGCATGATCGCGACGCTCGGCGGCATGGTGGGTTGCGAAGCGAAGGCACGGGCGCTGTGCGCAGAGCTCGAGGCCAGCGTCGAGAAGATCCGGGCGAGCGCCGCGCAGCTCCCGCGCCGGCCGCGTGTTTACTTCGAAGAGTGGGACGAGCCGCAGATCTCCGGCATCCGCTGGGTCTCCGAGCTCGTCGGTATCGCAGGTGGCGACGACATCTTCCCCGAGCTGGCACGCGAGTCGCTCGGCAAGAACCGGATCATCGCCGACCCGCTCGAGGTGCCACGCCGCGCCCCGGACATCATCTTCGGCTCGTGGTGCGGCAAGAAATTCCGTCCCGAGACGGTCGCCGCGCGCGCGGGATGGTCAGACGCCCCCGCCGTGCGCGACGCTCATCTCTACGAAGTGAAGTCTTCGATCATCCTGCAACCCGGCCCCGCCGCGTTGACGGACGGCCTACGCGAGTTACACGCGCGAATCTCCTCGTGGGCGAAACGGGGACATTCCTGATTTCCCAGCAAACGGGGACAGGGCTCGAGGTCGCAGTCACACGCCGTCTCCGGATCAGAATCCTCTCCGAAGCCCGCGGAGAGATCGCGCTTCGGAGAAGAAATGGGGACATTCCCCAATTCCTAGCAAGAGGGTACGCGCCTGGAAGGCACGTCCCCTTTTGCCCGCTTAGCGGGGAATTGGGGAATGTCCCCATTTCTTCTCCGGCGGTCGCTCACTCCTCGCCGATCTCTACGCGGGCTTCGGAGAGGATTCTGATCCGGAGACGGCGCCCAACTGTGGGCGCGAGCCCTGTCCCCGTTTGCCAGGAAATCAGGAATGTCCCCATCAAGCGCATTGAGCGGGGACGTGACTCCGCGCCAGCCGCCACACGAGGAAGGCCGTCAGCAACGACGTGGCCACCACGACATAGCCGGCTACATCGTAGTGCTCGATCTTCCCGTCGGCAGCCACCAGCACGATGTGCCCGGCGACCAGTGAGGCGAGGCCTCCGGACAACTGCTGAATCGACGCGTTGATCGCATTGAACGATCCGCGCTGCTGCAGCGACGGGATCTGCGTCATGAACGCCTGGAACGGGATCATGCGCGAGAAGATGCCGATGAACAGCACCACGTTGATCAGCGTGACCCACACGAGCGGCGTCGGGCCGAGGTGGGTGTAGACGAGTACCATCACGATCGTCAGCGCCGTGCCGCTGAAGAACACCCGCACCTTGCCGAAGCGATCCGACGCGCGACCGGCGAGCACGCCGACGAAGATCGTGGCGACGCCCGTCACGAGGTAGATAGTCGGCAGGTGAGCCAGGTCTATTCCGAGGTTGTGGACCGTGAAAGCGCTGCTGAACGGCATCAGCATGAATCCGCCGGTGGCGAGGAACATCACGGTGACGAACGCCATCAGGTAGCGCGGCTCGCGCAGCGTGTCGAACAGGTGCCGGAACGCGCTGTGATCCTGCCGTGCCGCCAGGTGATCCGTGACGGGACGCAGGCGCCACGCGATGAACACCCCGACGATCACGGCAATCACGCTGAGCGCGATGAACGGCACGTGCCAGTTCCAGCGGTTGGACAGCCAGATGCCGATCGGAATGCCGAGCACCTGTGCGCCCGCGAACGATGCCTGGATCAGGCCCATGACGCGGCCCCGCAGTTGCGGCGCGAACAGATCGGTGGCGATGGCGAGCACGACCGAGCCGATGACACCGCCGAACAGCCCGGTGACGATGCGCGCGATCAGCAGCGACTCGAACGACTGCGCGAGCCCGCACCACAACGTGCCCAGGACGAAGCCGCTGTAGAAGAACAGCAGCAGCTTCTTGCGGTCGAACCGGTCGGCGAAACCCGCGGTGAGGAAGCCCGAGATTCCGGCCGCGAACGCGTACCCCGACACCACCGAACCGAACTGCGCCGCGTCGATGGTCAACGCGGGCATGATCACCGCGCCGAGCGGCGACATCAGCATGAAGTCCACGATCACCGCGAACTGCAGGAACGCCAGCATGCCGACCACCAGCTTCTGATAGCCGGTGAATTGCACCTTCAGGGCGTCCCCGGGCGCCTTCACTTCGTCAGGCGCGTCAACGCCTCGAGATACTTCTCGCGGGTTCGCTCGATCACCTCCGCAGGCAAGCGTGGTCCCGGCGCCTTCTTGTTCCAGTCGAGCGTCTCCAGGTAGTCGCGCACGAACTGCTTGTCGAACGACGGCGGGCTCGTGCCTTCGCGGTAGGTGTCCGCTGGCCAGAAGCGCGACGAATCGGGTGTCAGCACTTCATCGATGAGCACGAGTTTCCCGTCCGGACCTTGAGCGAACTCGAACTTCGTGTCAGCGATGATGATCCCGCGTTCGCGTGCGTATCGGGCCGCGAACTCGTACAGCGCGATCGAGGTGTCGCGCACGCGCGCCGCCACCTCCGCGCCCACGACCTTCGTGGCCTGCTCGAAGCTGATGGTTTCGTCCTTGTCGCCGATCGCCGCCTTGGTCGACGGCGTGAACAAGGTCTGCGGAAGTTTCGCGGCCTGCTTCAGGCCCGCAGGTAGTTTGATGCCGGAGATCGCGCCGGTGCTCTGGTAATCCTTCCAGCCGGAACCGATGACGTAACCGCGCACCACGGCCTCGAGCGGCACCGTCTTGAGGCGTTTCACGATGACCGCGCGGTCGGCCAGCAAGGCGCGCTCGGCCGGATCCTTCACGACCTCGTCGACGCTGCGGCCCGTCAGGTGGTTCGGCACGAGGTGCGCCGTCTTCCCGAACCAGAAATTGCTGATCGTGTTCAGCACGCGGCCCTTGTCGGGGATCGGATCGGGCATCACGACATCGAACGCGGAGAGCCGGTCGGTCGTCACGATCAGCATCGAATCCGCGTCGATCTCGTAGATATCGCGCACCTTGCCGGTGTGGATCTTGCGAAGTCCCGCGAGCGAGGTCGTATGAACGGGTGGGGCGGTGTGTAACATACTCGCCATGAATATTAGCAAGGCCGTCCGGTGAGCTGGACGGGAAAGATCATCGGCGCGATCGTCGGGTTCCTGATCTTCCGCGGCTTCGTCGGTGCAATGGTCGGCGCCTTCATCGGGCATCTCTACGACCAATCCGCGGCCGCGCGCCGTCGCGGCCCGGGAGCCAGCCCGCTCGAGATCGGCGAGCGCTTCTTCACCGCGACGTTCGAGGTCATGGGCCACGTCGCGAAGTCGGACGGGCGCGTATCGGAGGCCGAGATCGCCGCCGCGCGCCAGGTGATGTCCGACCTGCGTCTCGACGGGGCGCAGATCCATGCGGCCATCGGCTGTTTCACGCGCGGCAAGGATGCCGACTTCGATCTCGAATCGACCATGCAGGGGCTCGCGAACGCGTGCGCGCGACAGCCGCACCTGCTGCGCGTGTTCCTCGAGATCCAGGTGCGCGCAGCGCTGGAAGGCGTCGACATGCAGGGGCCGGCGAAGCAGGCCGTCCAGCGGGTCGCGGAGCTGCTCGACGTCTCGCGGCTCGAGCTGGCCCACATGGAGGCGGTGCTGCGCATCCGTCGCGAGCAGTTCCGCGCGAATGGCGGTGCGCGTGGCGGATCGGCCGGTGGCCAGGCGCCGCCGAAGAGCAGCATGCGGATCGACGCGGCTTACCAGATCCTGGAGGTCGATCCGAAAACGTCGAACGCAGATATCTCGAAGGCCTATCGCCGCCAGCTCAGCAAGCACCATCCCGACAAGCTCAAGGCCAACGGCCTGCCCGACTCGATGCTCGAGCACGCCAAGCAACGCACGCAGCAGATCATCGAGGCGTACGAGCTCATCAAGTCGCAGCGGGGCATGACGTGAGCGGCCCATGAACTGGGGCGAGGCGGCGGTGCTGGTCGGCCTGATCCTGCTCAATGGCCTGTTCGCCGGATCCGAGATGGCGCTGGTCTCCGCGCGCAAGGCGCGGCTCCAGGCGCGCGCCGCGAAAGGGCACCTCGGCGCGCGAGCGGCGCTCAGGCTGCTCGAGGATCCGACGCGGCTCCTGTCGACGGTCCAGATCGGCATCACGCTCGTCGGCATCCTGACGGGCGTCTACAGCGGCGCGGTGTTCGCCGAGGACCTGGCCGCCGTGCTCGCGCGATACGAGTGGCTGTTGCCTTACACGCACGAAACCGCGTTCACGCTGGTCGTCATCGTGGTCACCTACCTGTCGCTGATCCTGGGCGAGCTCGTGCCGAAGCGCGTGGCGCTCGCGCATGCCGAAACGATCGCGGAGTTCGCCGCGATGCCCATGCACTGGCTGTCGCGCGCGGCCTTTCCGCTCGTCTGGCTGCTGCGAACCTCGACCGAAGCCGTGTCGAAGCTGCTGCCCGTATCGAGCGCGCCGCAGTCGTCGATCACCGAAGACGAGTTGCGCACGATGATCGCGGAGGGCGCCAGGGAAGGCGTGTTCCACCGGCGCGAGAAGGAGCTCATCGAAGGCGTGCTGCGGCTCGCCGACATGCCGGTGCAGTCCATCATGATCCAGCGCAACGACATCCTCTGGCTCGACGCGCACATGAGTCTCGAGCTGCAGTGGCGCGAGGCGCGTGCCAGCGGGCACTCCCGCTTCCTGCTTTGCGAAGGCGTGCTGGACAAGATGCTCGGCGTGATCACGCTCGCCGATCTCGGCGAGGCGCTGCGCCTCGGCGCGCTGAATCCCGAACAGCACCTGCGCCAGGCGCTGCACGTGCCGCCGTCGGTGTCGCCGCTCAAGCTGCTCGACATGTTCCGCGGGTCGAACGTCCACCTGGCGGTCGTCACCGGGGAATACGGCGAGGTGCTCGGGCTGCTCACGCCGGCGGACATCCTGAAAGCGATCGCGGGCGGTATCGGCGACGTCACCTCGCGCGAACGCAGCGAGGCCGTGCGGCGCGACGACGGCAGCTGGTTGTTGGACGGGCAGATCGCCATCCACGAGGTCGAGCTGCTGCTGGAGCGCAACGACCTCGCCGACGGCGACAACTTCCACACGATCGGCGGTTTCCTGCTGTGGCACCTCGGCCGACTGCCGGCCTGCGGCGAAACCCTCACCTGGCGCGACCTCAGGCTCGAAGTCGTCGATCTCGACGGCACCCGAATAGACAAGATCCTCATCTCGCGGCGGCCCGTCACGGCGGAGGCGGGCGGATCGTCGCCCGCCTGAACGCCATCACGTAAACTGCCGTTCATGCTCACGCCCTGGATCGCGCCCTCGATTCTCTCCGCGGATTTCGCCCGGCTGGGCGACGAGGTCAACTCGGTCATCGCCGCCGGCGCGGACGTCGTGCACTTCGACGTGATGGACAATCACTACGTGCCGAATCTCACGATCGGGCCGCTCGTGTGCGAGGCGCTGCGCAAGCATGGCGTGACGGCGCCGATCGACGTGCATCTGATGGTGAAGCCGGTGGATCGCATCGTCCCGGACTTCGCGAAGGCGGGCGCCACCTACATCTCGTTCCACCCCGAGGCCAGCGATCACATCGATCGCACCATCGGGCTCATCCACGAGAACGGCTGCAAGGCCGGGCTGGTGTTCAATCCCGCGACGCCGCTCGACCATCTCGCGTACACGATCGGAAAACTCGACCTGGTGTTGCTGATGTCGGTGAACCCCGGCTTCGGCGGACAGGCGTTCATTCCCGCCGTGCTCGACAAGGTGCGCGCGGTGCGCAAGCTCATCGACGCCACGGGGAAGCCGATCCGTCTCGAGATCGACGGCGGCGTGAAGATCGACAACATCGGCGAGATTGCGCGCGCCGGCGCGGACATGTTCGTCGCGGGCTCGGCGATCTTCGGCGCGAAGGATTACCGACAGACGATCGCCGCGATGCGGCAGGCCATTGCGGCGAAGTAGACCCGGAGCTGGGCGCCGCCGGCGGGCTCGAGACCTCAGCCTTTCGACCCGCCTGTGCGAACGGACTGCGAGCCGACGACGCCGATATCGCTGGTGGCGAGCAGCGCGCTCACGAGGGCCGCGGCTGTTCGCATGGGGCCGGTCGGCAGGAGCGCGTGCAAAATGCGAAAACGCCGGCTCAGGGCCGGCGTTTTCGGGAAACGTGTCTCTGTCCGCTATTCGTCGTCGTCCTCGTCATCGTCGTCTTCGACGCGCGAGTTGCTGACCTTGCCGGTGCTCTTGCCACCCTGCACGGGGACGACCACCGGACGGGTCTTCATCTTGGGCCGAGCGTTGAATACCACGATGGTCTTGCCGGTGGCGCGCAGCAGGCCCTGGTCTTCCAGCACCTTCAGCACGCGGCCCGCCATTTCACGCGAGCAGCCGACGAGGCGCGAGAGCTCCTGGCGGCTCACCTTGATCTGCATGCCCTCCGGATGCGTCATCGCGTCCGGCTCGCCGCAGAGGTCCATGATCGCGTGCGCCACACGGCCGGTGACGTCGACGAAGGCGAGATCCGAGAGCTTGCGGTTGGTCCGGTCGAGGCGCGTCGCCAGCTGCGTCGCAAGCTCGAACACCAGGCCGGGGCTTTCCGCCGCGATCTGGCGGAAGCGTGGATAGGTCATTTCCGCGAGCTCGCAATGATTGCGCGTGCGCACCCAGGCGCTGCGCAGCGGTGACTCGTGGAACAGGCCCATCTCTCCGAAGAACTGGCCCTTGTTGAGGTAGGCGAGAACCATCTCGTTGCCTTCCTCGTCCTCGACCATCACCTCGACCGAGCCGCTGATGATGTAGTACAGGACATCGGGCAGATCGCCCGCATGAATCACGACCGTTTTCGACGGCACGGTTCGAATGCGGCAATAGCTCAGAAAGCGATTGATTGCCGGAATGTCGCTGAGGGGTTTGACCGCCTCTTCCATCTGACTCTCCCTTGCTGCTTGCATCGTCGCCCTACCTGCCAATCAGCATTAAGTTGTATTACATAACTTACTGCTGCGGCAAGCAAAAGACCACGGACCAACCGTGACCTCGATCACAGGCCGGTCTTTCGGGCGACATCAAATTCGATACGAAGTATGCGTCATTACGCGGGCAGTTCGCCGCATGAGTTCGCGCACGGGTCCGGGAAGCGATGCTCCACCGGCGCTTTCGGCGCTCCGGCCATGGCTCGCTTCGTCGGATCGCATGGCGTCGACGATCGCGCGACTGCGCTGATCTTCCGCCGGCAGACGATCGAGATGACTCTGCAGATGGCCTTCCACCTGACGCTCGGTTTCCGCGACGAAGCCCAGGCTGACGCGGTCGCCGAGTAAAGCCGCGAGCGCGCCGATGCCGAAGGAGCCGGCGTACCAGAGCGGATTGAGCACGCTCGGGCGGGCGTCGAGCTCCGCGAGCCGCTGCTCGCACCAGGCGAGATGGTCGGTTTCCTCGCGGGCGGCATGAAGCATGAACTCGCGTACCTGGGGATCGCGCGCGAACAAGGCCTGGGCGTGATACAGCGCCTGGGCCGCGACCTCGCCGGCGTGGTTGACGCGCATCAGGGCCGCCGATTCCTTCCGCTCGGCGGCGCTGAGCGCCGCGTCGGACTGCTTCGCCTCCCGGGCGGAAGCCGGCGCGCCGGGCAGGGACCGGGATGCGGCCGGGGGCGCCAGCAGCGCCCGGAGGGCGCGATCTGCCGCGGATATAAAGGTATCGACAGGAGAGGGGCCCTGGGCCATGGCGGCGAGTATAAGCCCCCGGACCATCAGGGGTTTTGGAAAGGACCTTCTCTTTGCAAAGCCTCAGGGCGTTGAGTACACTTGCGCCCCTTTTTCCAGGGGCCCGCCTCTTCAGATTCCAGCCCAGTTCCCGCTTCCGGGTGCTGCGCCGGAGCGTGGGCCCACCCGGTGGTTGGAGTTCGTGATGTCTACTGTTTTTGCGAAGAATGAAAACGTGCGCAGCGACTGGTACGTCGTCGACGCCTCGGACAAGGTGCTCGGCCGCCTGTGCACGCAGATCGCCATGCGCCTCAAGGGCAAGCACAAGGCGAGCTTCACGCCGCACATCGACACCGGCGATCACATCGTCGTGTTGAACGCGGAGAAGATCAAAGTCACCGGCAACAAGCTCGACGACAAGATCTATTACCACCACACCGGCGCCATCGGTGGCATCAAGTCCATCGCCCTCGGCAAGCTGCTCAAGGAGCACCCCGAGCGCGCCATCGAATTCGCGGTCAAGGGCATGCTTCCGAAGGGCCCGCTCGGCCGCAAGATGTACAAGAAACTGCACGTGTTCGCGGGGGACAAACACCCGCACGCCGCGCAGCAACCCAAGCAGCTCGAGATTTAAACAATGCCCGCCGCCGCCAAAGCCAATTACGGTACCGGTCGTCGCAAGACCGCCGCCGCCCGCGTCTTCCTCAAGCCGGGTTCCGGCAAGATCACCGTCAACGATCGTCCGCTCGACGAGTTCTTCGGCCGCGAAACCGGCCGCATGATCGTCCGCCAGCCGCTCGAGCTGGTTCAGCTGACGAACAAGTTCGACATCTCGGTCACCGTCGCGGGCGGAGGCATCACCGGCCAGGCCGGCGCCATCCGTCACGGCATCACGCGCGCGCTCATGGAGTACGACGGCGAACTGCGCAAGCAGTTGCGCGTCGCCGGCTTCGTCACGCGCGATGCGCGCGAAGTCGAGCGCAAGAAGGTCGGTCGCCGCAAGGCGCGTCGTGGAACCCAGTACTCGAAGCGTTAAGCGCTCCGATACACTGGCGCTCAGACGGCCAAGTTTTTGGGGGATCGTCTAGCGGTAGGACAACGGACTCTGACTCCGTTTACCTAGGTTCGAATCCTAGTCCCCCAGCCAACAATGGAAACCCGCCGAAAGGCGGGTTTCTTTTTTGCGAGGTAGTTAGCAATGTTTCGGAGCCTCCTGATCGCATCACTGATGCTCGCCTCCGGCGCCGCGTTCGCGGCGGACGACCGCGCCGCCCAGCTCGGCAAGCTGTACGGCGAGTTCTGGGAAGAAAACCTCAAGCTGAATCCGGTCACCGCCACCTTCGCGGGCGACCCCCGCTACAACGATCTGCTGCCGAACGATCTCGCCCCCGAGAACGAAGCCAGGGAGCGCGCGTTCCACCAGCGCTATCTGGATCGCGCACGCGCCATCGGCGACTCGGGACTCACGGGCAAGGACAAGCTGTCGTACGAGATCTTCACGCTGAATCGCGAATCCGCGCTCGAGGACTACAAGTTCCCGAATCGCCTGGTGCCGATCAACCAGTTCTACAACATCGCCAACTCGTTCGCGCAACTGGGCTCGGGCACGAGCGCGCAGCCCTTCGTGACCGTGAAGGACTACGACGACTGGCTCAAGCGGGCCTCGCTGTTCCCGGCGTTGCTCGACCAGGCCATCGTGAACATGCGCGAGGGAATCAAGGCGAACATCGTCGAACCGCGCGTGCTCATGGAGAAGGTGCTGCCGCAGCTCGACGCCAATATCGTCGACGACCCGACCAAGAGCATTTTCTGGGGCCCGGCGGCCAAGCTGCCGGCGGAGTTCTCCGCGGCCGACAAGCAGCGGCTGACGGACGCGTTCACCGCGCTCATCAACACGAAGCTCACGCCGGCCTACCGCCGGCTGCGCGCATTCATCGCCGATGAATATCTGCCGAAGACGCGCGACACGTTCGGGCGCGGCGCCATTCCGAACGGCGCGGCCTGGTACGAACACAACGTGCGCGACAACACGTTGCGCTCGATGACGCCCGCCAAGGTGCACCAGATCGGTCTCGACGAGGTTGCGCGCCTGCAGCAGGCGATGCGCGAAGTCGCGAAGGAGCTGAACTACCCGAAGCCCGTGAAGTCGCTCGCGGAGCTCAAGGGCTTCTTCGAATGGATGAAGGCGCGCGAGGACATGGTATTCGCCTCGCGCGAGGACCTGCTCAAGGCGTACCAGGCGTTCGGCGCGAACGTCGCGCCGCTGTTGCCGACGTACTTCAACCTGCGCCCGAAAGCCGACTACAAAGTGCGCCTCGTCGAGCCGTTCCGCGAGGCGTCCGCATCGAGCGGCCAGTACCAGGGTCCGTCGCTCGATGGCTCGCGCGCCGGCATCTTCTTCGTCAACGCGTACGACCTGAAGGCGCGGCCGAAGTCCGCCGTCGCCGCGCTGTCGCTGCACGAGGCGGCGCCGGGGCACCACTTCCAGATCTCGCTGCAGCGCGAGCTCAAGGACCTGCCGATGTTCCGCCGCTTCTCGCGCGACACGGCGTACATGGAGGGATGGGGCCTGTACGCCGAGTGGTTGGGCTACGAGATGGGCATGTACAAGGATCCCGTGCAGCGCTTCGGCGCGATCGACGCCGAGCTGTGGCGCGCGATCCGGCTCGTCACCGACAGCGGCATCCACTTCAAGGGATGGACTCGCCAGCAGACGCTCGACTACATGTTCGCGAACTCGCCGGCGGAGGAGACGCGCGCGGTGTCCGAAGCCGAACGCTTCGCGGCGATCCCGGGGCAGGCGCTCGCGTACAAGATCGGCCAGCTCAAGATCATCGAGCTGCGGCATCGCGCGGAAAAGGCGCTGGGCAAGAAGTTCGACGTGCGCGCCTATCACGACGAGGTGCTCAAGGACGGCGCGATCCCGCTCGAAGTGCTCGAGGCGAAGATCGACCGCTGGATCGCCGTGCAGTAATGGGGACATTCCTCGTTTCCGAGCAAACGGGGGACAGGGCTGGCGGTTGTTCCCGGGGCGTAGGCCTCGATTCCGATCTTTCTGAAGCGCTCAGAGAGATCGCGCTTCGAGAATTTCCCAGGAAGGAAATTCTCGGCGTTCGCTCGTCGTCGCTACGCGGCTTTCAGCAACTTAAGGGGCGCACCTGACGAGGCACCACCACGCCGCGTGGCCGCTCCTCCTCGCCGATCTCTATTCGCGCTTCAGAAAGATCGGAATCGAGGCCTACGCTTCGACGCTTTCAGCCAGCCCTGTCCCCCGTTTGCTCGGAAACGAGGAATGTCCCCATTACTGCAAGAGTGCCTGGTAGATAGCGGCGCGGAACTTGTCAGTGAAGTCGGTGGTGTTCGGCATCAGCTGGATCATCGTCACCGTCACCAGGCGCTCTTTCGGGTCCACTCGGTAGAAGGTGCCGTAGGCGCCGCCCCAGCCCCAGGACCCCACGGAGTCCATGCCCGAGACGCCATACTTGTCGTGCGTTTCGAAGCCGTAGCCGAATCCGAGGCCGCGCGGCGTCTTGAGCCCGTCGGGAATCTGGGTCGTGGTCATCAGCTGCACCGCGTGCGGCGACAGGATTCGCGCATTGCCCAGCGCGCCGCCGTTGCGCAGCGCTTCGAGAAACGTCGCGTAGTCGCGCGCCGTGGACACGAGCCCGGCGCCGCCGCTGAATGCCTTGCGCGGGCCGTCGACGTAGGCGCCCTGGCCCTTGGCGCCGTCGTCCATGCGTACCGCCTTTCCGTCGGGCCCGCTGCCGTACACCGCGGCGAGGCGGCCCACCTTGTCCTTCGGCAGGAAGAAGTGCGTGTCCTTCATGCCGAGCGGACCGGTGATGCGTGAACGGATGAACTCGTCGAGCGACACGCCCGACGCCCTTTCGACGATGCAGCCGAGGACGTCGGTCGCGTAGCCGTAGACGTACTCCTCGCCAGGCTGCGCTTTCATCGGCAAGGCTCCGAGGCGCTCCATCGGTGCGCAGATCGGCTCATCCTTGTCCGCGAAGTACCAGCCGGCGCCGGCGGCGAGGCCGAGTCCCTTGGGCGAGTAGAGCGCGTTCTCCTCCGGGCTCTGGCCGTACGAGATGCCCGCGGTGTGCGTCAGCAGATCGCGGATCGTGATGGGCCGCCTGGCGGCGACGGGGTTGCTCACGCCGACCGTGGTCTTCGCAAAGGTCGGGATCCATTTGCCCGCCGTGTCGTTCACGGTGAGTTTGCCTTCTTCCATGAGCTGGAGAATCGCGACGCTGGTCAGCGCCTTCGTCTGCGAGGCGATACGGAACTCGGTGTCCAGCGTCATCTTCACGCCGGCTTCCTTGTCGCGCCAGCCGACTGCGCGCTCGTACACCGGCTTGCCGTCGCGCAGCACGAGCGCCACGACGCCGGCGACCCGGCCGTCGTTCACGTACTCTTCGAGGACGGCGTCGACGCGCGCGAGACGCTCGACGGAGAACCCGTTCTTGAGCGTATCCGCGCTCGAGACCGGCGCAATGGCAAACGACAGGACTGCCGCGATCGACGCGGCCGCAATCTTCTTCCGCATTTGGTGTCCCCCCGGGGCCGGTGTCACCGGCATCCGGGGGAGACTAGCGGCATTCCCGATCCCGGGACAGTCTCACTCGAGGATCGCGACCACCACCGACTTCGACGGCAATGAGAACGTCCACGCGTCGCCGCTGCGTTTGGCGCCCGTGAATGCAGCCGGTTTGACCGCGTCGGGTTTCTCGAAGGTGTTGTGCGCGTTCATTGCGGGCGTCGTGAGTACGCGCGCGCTGACCTTGCCGGCCTTCGCGCCCGGAATCGCCGTGCGCACCGTGGCGCCGGCATTCGGATGGGTGTTCACCAGCGCGACGACGATCTTGCCGTCCTTGGTGCGCGCGGCCGATACGCTGACGGAGGGAATCGAGACGTCGCCGAGCGTGTACGGCGGCGCGTCGATCTCGGCCGGCAGGAACGTCGCCCCCTGGAAAGGCCTGTACATCTCGAACACGTGGTACGTCGGGGTCAGGAGCATCTTCTCCTTGTCCGTGAGGATCATCGCCTGCAGCACGTTGATCATCTGCGCGATGTTGGTCATCTTCACGCGCTCGGCGTGCGCATGGAACACGTTGAGGTTGAGGCCGGCGAGCACCGCATCGCGCAGCGTATTCTGCTGGAACAGGAAGCCGGGGTTGGTGCCCGGTTCGACGTCATACCAGGAGCCCCATTCGTCGACGTACAGCCCGACCTTCTTCTGCGGGTCGTGCTTGTCCATGATCGCGGAGTGTTTCGTGATCATCTCGTCGATCTTGAGCGTTTCCTTGAAGGTGACGATCCAGTCCGCCTCGGTGAACGACAGCGCCGGGCCTTTCTTCGGCTTCTGGAAGCTGCCAGAGGGCAGGGTGTAGTAGTGCAGTGAATACGCGCCCATCTGCTTCACGGCGTTCTTCATCAACACTTCGGTCCACTCGTAGCCGTCACCGTAGGGACCGCTCGCGACTTCGACCGGACGGTTGTCGCGCGGGGTCTTGATGTTCAGCGCGTATTTCTTGTACTCGTCCGAGTAGTACTGCGCGTTCATGTCGCCGCCGCAGCCCCAGGGCTCGTTGCCGACGCCGACGTAGTCGAGCTTCCAGGGCTGGTCGCGGCCGTTGGCGCGCCGCTCCTTCGCGAGCGTCGATTCGGATGGCGAGGTGATGTACTCGATCCAGTCCGACATCTCCTGCACGGTGCCGGAGCCCACGTTCACCGCGAGGTAGGTCTTCGCGTTCAGCATCTCCGCGAGCTCGAAGAACTCGTGCGTACCGAACTCGTTGGGCTCGATCACACCGCCCCAGTACGTGTTCACGCGGTGCGGACGTTTGGAACGGTCGCCGATTCCATCGCGCCAGTGATACTCGTCGGCGAAGCAGCCGCCGGGCCAGCGCAGCACGGGGACGCCCAGCTTCTTGAGCGCGGCGAGCGTGTCGTTGCGGAAGCCGCGCGTATTGGGGATGGACGATCCTTCGCCGACCCAGATGCCTTCGTAGACATTGCGGCCGAGATGCTCCATGAATTGGCCGTAGATTTCCGGCGCGATCGTGGGGCCCGGAGTGTCGGCGCGGATCGTGAGCTTGACGTCGGCATCCGCGGCAGACGCGATGCCCGTGAAGGCGAGCGCGAGCGTCACCAATAAAAAGTTCTTCGACATGTGTTCCCCTCGTGCCGGATCCGGCGAAGGGTTGTGAGACTAGCGAAACGCGCGCGCTAAAGCAGCCACAGATTCACGCGCGACTTGTATCTCTCCCACTCGTCGCCGTGCGTGCGCGCGAGAAACGGCTCTTCGTGCAGTCGCACGCGAAAATGGAATGCAGCGATCACAAAACACGTATGAATCGCGAACATGCGGGAAAGCGTCGATGTGCTCCAGCCGACGAGCATGAGCGCGACGGCGATGTACATCGGGTCGCGGCTGGTTCGATCAATATCTCAAGTGGCGCGCAGGTCCGCGGTCCACAGGCCGGCCGCGCGCGCCTCGACTTCGTGCGGCTCGTCGCGCCAGGTCTCGGCGAGGGCTGCGGTGTACCACTCCTTCATCGACGGCAGCGCGAGCAGCAGGTTCACGTAGCGGTGCGCGGCCGCCGAGAGCGGCGGATCGTACGTCTGGATGCGAAAGGCGACCGGCGCGTAGAACGCGTCCGCCGCGCAGAAGCGCGGACCCGTGAGGAACGGCCCGCCGAATTTGGAGAGGCCCTCGGCCCACAGCGTTTCGAGACGCTTCAGATCGGCGGCGAGGGCGGCGTCGACCGTGGCGAGACTCACACGAATCCCGCAGTTCATCGCGCAGGCATTGCGCAGCGCTCCAAAGCCCGAGTGCATCTCGGCGGCCGCGGATCTCGCCCAGGCGCGCGGCGCCGCTTCTGCGGGCCACACGCCCGCGTGGCGTTCACCCACGTACTCGGTGATCGACAACGAATCCCATACGGTGATCGCGCCATCGACGAGGCAGGGCACCTTGCCGGTGGGCGAGAACGTCTCGTATGCGCCGCCACCGAAGGGAACGACCTTCTCGCGGAACGGGACAGCGAGCTCGCGCATCAGGATCCATGGCCGCAGCGACCAGGAGGAGTAGTTCTTGTTGCCGACGTAGAGGTCGTACACGGTCAGAGCATCTTGCTCACGAGCTCGTAGCCTGCGCGATCCTCGAAGCCGTGACTGCGATAGAAGCGGCGGGCCTCTTCATTGCTGCGGCCGATCTGCAGCGACACGTTCGTGCAGCCCTCGGTGCGGAACTGCTCCTCGGCGGCGCCGAGCATCTTCGCGCCGAGCCCGAGATTGCGATGCTGGGGCGCGATGTAGAACTCGTCGATCTCGGCGGTGAGTCCCTGGTGCTCGAGGCTGAATACGTAGACCGCCAGCATGTAACCCGCGGGTTCGCCGTAGACCGTCGAGATCCACGCGCGCCCGAGGCTCGCGTCGTCGAGCACGCGCCCTAGGATCTTGCGGATGCGCCCGGCCTCGAATCCCTCGATGGCCTCGAAACGCCAGTACTGCTCGACCATCGGCAGCAGCGCGTCGATGTCGCCGGGAGTCGCAATACGGACGTGGATGGTGTCGCTCATTCGGCACGCAGGGTGCCTTGGCCGGCAGCGTCCGGCAACCATAGCGTCACGATCGCGCCGCCGTCCGGCCGGTTCGCGATGCGCAGGCGGCCGCCATGCGCTTCGACGATCTCGCGGCACAGCGTGAGCCCGAGACCGGTGCCGGTCTCCTTCGTCGAATAGAACGGCACGAGCGCGTTCTCGAGAGCCGCTACCGAGAAGCCGGGCCCACGGTCGCGCACCTCGATCGCGAAGCCGCCCGCCGCCTGCGCAACCGCGAGCTCAACCGCGGCGGGGTCCGAGCCGGACTCTCGTGCGTTCTTGAGCAGGTTGATCAGCGCCTGTTCGACCTGGGCTGCATCGAAGCTGGCGCCGCGCGTCGGCAGCGGCGCGGCGATCGAGAACGCGACGACCACCCGCAGCCTCTCGATGAGCACCTCCCAGCGCACGGGTGCGGCTCGCGGGCGCGGCAGCTTGGCGAACTGCGCATAACCCTCGATGAAGCCCGCGAGGTGACGCGCGCGCTCCTCGATCGTGGAGAACACGCGGCCGAGCTGCACCGGATCGGGCGCGTTCGCGAGGATCTTCCCGGAGTGCGCGAGCGAGGAGATCGGCGCGAGGGAATTGTTCAACTCGTGCGCGATCACGCGGATCACCTTCTTCCAGGTCGCGACCTCCTGCGAGTTGATCTCGCGCGTGAGCTGCTTGAGCAGCAGCAGCCGGTGCGGCAGCGCGTTCAGCAGGAAGCGGCGCTGCGACACGTGGTAGACCTGCGGCTCCCCGCCGAGCTCGAGCGTGAACAGCGTGTCACCGCCGCGCTGGATCGCCTCACGCAGCGGGGCCGGGGCCTCGGCAAGATAGCGCGCGAAGCGCTCTCCCTCGAGTTTGCGGCCGGCCGCGAACAACTGTCGCGCGGTCGCGTTGCTGTAGAGAATGGCGTCGGCATCGTTCGTGAGCACCAGGGCGAGCGGCGTCGTCTGGATCACGGTGTCGAGCATGAGCTCTCGCTGGTGGAGACTCTGCCGTTCGACGCGCAGGCGGTCGCCGAGCTGGTTGTAGTCGGCCACCAGCCGGCCCATCTCGTCGTTCGACGTCTGCGTGACGCTGATGGAGAAATCGCGGTCGCGCAGGCTGGAGATGCCGTCGGCGAGCGCGCGCGCGGTGCGGCTCCAGTTCGACGTGACGCGCGCGCCACTCCAGGCGATCAACGGCAGCAGCACGAGCAAGGCGTTGACGATCGCGAGCCAGCGCGGCTCGAGGTACGCGAGTGCGAGCGCGGTGACGGCGACGCCGGCGACGGCCACGCCGGCGAGCCACAGCGTGACCCGGCCGGCCATCGACCATCCGGAAACGGAAAGGGACCAGCGCATCGCGTGGCGGGACTTTATCGTCCCGGAGTTTCCTTGATACCCAGTTTTTCCATGCGGCGGTAGAGAGCCTGGCGGCTGATGCCGAGCTGGCGCGAGGCCTGCGCGACGATGTGGCCGTTCTCGGCGAGCACGCGCTCGATGGTGGGGCGATCGAGCACCGGGTCGTCCGAACGCGCCGGCAGTACCGCCGGCAGGTTGAGCGTGGCCGGGGTGATCGGCGCTTCGCCCGCGAGCAGCGCGGCGCGTTGCAGCACGTTGCGCAGCTCGCGGACGTTGCCGGGCCACGAATAATTGACCAGCGCGCGCTCGGCGTCGGCCGTCAGGCGGGCGCCAGCGGGCAGGAAGGTACGGGTCAGCGGCAGCACGTCGTCGCGGCGCTCCGCCAGCGCGGGCAGCGCGAGTTCGATCACCGAGAGACGGTAGTAGAGGTCCTCGCGGAAGCGGCCCTCGCGCATTGCGTCGCGCAACGGCGCATTCGTCGCGGCCACGACGCGCACGTTCGCGCGGCGGGTGGTGTTGGAGCCGAGGTGTTCGTATTCGCCCGTCTGCAGGACGCGCAGTAGTTTGGCCTGGCCGGCGAGCGGCAGGTTGCCGATCTCGTCGAGGAAAAGCGTGCCGCCATCGGCGGCTTCGAACCGGCCCGGCCGCGCCTTCGCGCCCGTAAATGCGCCGGCTTCGGTGCCGAAGAGCTCCGCTTCGATGAGCTGGTCGGGCAGGGCGCCGGCGTTCACCTTGACGTATGGCTGATTCCGGCGCGCCGAGTTGGCGTGCACGATGTCGGCGAGCACTTCCTTGCCCGCGCCATTGGGTCCGGTGATGAGCACCGGCACGTCCGCGTGCGCGACCTGTGCCGCCATCGACGCCACGGTGTACAGCGCATCGCTCTCATAGACGAGTCCGCGCAGATCGTAGCGCTCGGCGAGCTGCGCGCGCGCCTCGGCGCGCCGGGCGCGCGCGGTCACGTTCTCCTCGACCGCGGCGCGCAGCTCGAGCAGGTTGCGCACGGTCGTGAGCAGGCGCGCGTCGTCCCAGGGCTTCGCGATGTAGTCGGCCGCGCCGGCCTTCACGAGGTCGACTGCCGTTTCAAGATGTGTCCAGGCCGTCAGGAGTATGACGGGTACATCGGGATGCAGCGCCCGCAGCTCGCGAAACAGCGCGATGCCTTCCTCGCCGGACGTGGCCTCGCGCCGGAAGTTCATGTCCTGGATGACCAGGTCCACTTCCTGTGAACGCACGGTCGCGAGGGCCTCGGCCGGAGATGAAGCGCCGAGGACCTTCGCGCCGTGCAGGGACAACAGGACCTGGAAGGCCGTACGCACGGCCTCGCTGTCGTCTGCAACCAGTACGGTGCGGTGCGCCAGGCGGTCCTCGACGTGTGAAATGACTGAGGTCATTCGTAAGACGCTGGGGAAGAGCCTGCGGTTGCAAGCGACGGACATATTTGTGGCCGGATTTTCAGACCGTACGCGTCGCCATGGCCGGGGACACCTTCGCCGCCCGCAGCGATGGATGCCAGGCCGCCAGCTGGCCGACCGCCCACAATCCGAGCACGCCGCCCACGAGGTAGTAGAGGTCGAGGCGCTCGAGCCCGTAATGGGTGGATAGCCAGTAACCCGCGCACAGCGCGAGCAGGCAGCCCACCACGACGCCGGCCGTCGTGACCATCCAGTTCTCGATGAGGAAGTAACGCGCGATGTCGAGCTTGCGTGCGCCCACGGCGCGACGCGTGCCGATCTGCCGCGTACGCGTGTTCACGTTGAAGGTCGCGAGCCCGAAGATGCCGAGGCAGCTGAACACGACCACCAGCGCGGTCACGATCCCGAGGATCATGACGATCATCGTGTGGCCCGAGTAACTGCGCTCCTTCATGCGCGAGAGCTTCTCGAGCTTGCCGACCACGCGGTTCTTGTTGGACTTCTTGAGCGCGGCTTCGACGTCGGCCATGACGCGGTCGATCTCGCCCGGCTTCGTGCGCACGAGGTACTGGATCGACGGACCGGTTCCGACCATCGGCCGCAGCATCACGTGCTCCACCTTGTCCCAGTCGAGCCACGATCCCTGGATGTGATCGATCACGCCGATGACGGTTTCCGGCTGGCTCTGATTGTCGTAGATGACCTTTCCCACGAAGCTCTTCTCGCCGGGGAACAGCTTCTCGAGGAACGCGCGGCTCGCGACGACCTGCCCGGATTTGGGCGAGGACTGCGAAGGCTTGGCGCGCCACTCGATGGCTTCCGCGGCGAAGCCCTTGCCCTCGGCGAGACGGGCGCCGATGGCGGCGAGGCCCTGCTCGTCCTGTTCGTAGTAGGCGACGGGCTGGCAATCCCCCTTCTCGTTCGGCAGCGGGTACATGCAGTTCGAGCTGCCGCTTCCCGAGAGCATCACCTGCGGCGTCGGCGTGGCCGCGACCACACCCGGGATGCTGCGGACGAGGATCATGTCCTCGCGCACCATGTTGTGGAAGTCGAGGTCCTTGCCGAAGCCGCTCATCCAGCCCGTGAACATGTGGTTCTCGTCGACGCCGGTGGGCCGGCTCACGGTCTCGATGCGCTTCGACACGAGGAACACGGCGTTCACGACGATCGCCAGCGTGATCGCGATCTGGATGGACACGAGCAGGGCGCCGGCGCTGTTGCGCAGGAGCGCGGAGAGGATCGGTCGGATTTCCATGTTCACTGCACCTTGAGGTAGGAGGCGGGAGCGGAGCGCCCGATGCGCCACGCCGGGTACATGCCGGCGAGCAGCCCCGCGATGACGGAGATGGCGATGGCCAGCAGCAGGCTGCCCACCTCGAAGGGCAACACCCGGCCGAACTCGTCGATGACGCGCCCGTACCAGGCCCGGAGCGCCCAGACGCCGGCGAGACCGAGCAACGCGCCCGCGATGCCACCCGCGATCGACACGACGCCGGCTTCGACGAGGTGCTGCCAGAAGATGTCGCGGCGGCTCGCGCCGAGGGCGCGCCGTACGCCGGCCACCGGCGCCGCGTTCATGAACTTCGCCAGCAGCAGCCCCACCGTATTGATGAGGCACACCGCCAGGAAGGCGAACGCGAGGATCACCATCGTCTTGCGGTCATCGCCGACGACGTTGTTGAACTTGAGCCAGCCCTCGACGTCGTAGAGCCCGTTGTTGAGCGGGCGGGGAAAGCGGCCGAGCTTCTTCTGCGCGGTGACGTAGTTGTCCATCCACGCGCGGTACGCGCGCACCTTGTCGGGCGTGCGCAGCTCGACCCAGGTCTGGATCCAGATGCACTCCGACTGCGTGAAGCGCTCGAAGCTGTCGATCGACTCGGTCTTCCAGCAATTGGTGTTGCCGGCCGCGCCCATCTCGAACTGCTTGCCGAAGCGGAACGGAACGTACGCGCCTTCCATGTCGTTGAAGGGGCCGTTCGACACGTCGAAGAACTTGGGCGAGGGGAGCCAGTCGTTGAGCACGCCCACCACGCGGAACTCGCGGTCGTGCCAGCGCACGGACTTGCCGACGCTGTTCTCGCCCCTGAATGCGCGCTGATTCAGGTCCTTGCTCAGCACGATCACGGGTTCCGGACCCGCGTCGGCTCGTCTGTCCCAGCCGCTGCCGTACAGGAACGGTGTGTCGAACATGGGGAAGAAATCGCCCGACGTGGCGCGCACGAGGACTGCCTCGGGCTCCATGCCGCTGTCGTCGCGGCTCATCACGTCCGCCACCTTGTACATGATGACGTTGAGGTCGGGGATGCCGGTGGAGACGAGCGCCTCCGCATCGCGGAAGGTCAGCAGGTCGGGCTGACGCCAGGGCTTGTCGCGGTCGTAGGGATTGTTCGGATCCCAGTTGTCGACGGCGGGCACGAACAGCACGTCGCTCTTGGCCGCGATCGGGTTGTTCGCGGCGGCGCGGTAGCCGGTGAGCGTCACCAGGCACACCGCGATGCCGAGGGCGATCGCCATCACCATCAACGCCGTGAGCCCCGGGTTGCGCTTGAAGCTCGCGAAGGCGAGTCTCAGGTAGTAGCCGAACATCTCAGGCTCCGACCGGCGCGGCGGCGCCGGCGGCGCCGGCGACAACGGGGGGGACGGCGACCGGCGACTCGTAGGGCTTGAAGTCGGACACCTGGCCGTCGACCACCTGCACGTTGCGGTGCGCGCGACGCGCGAGCTCGGGGTCGTGGGTCACCATGACGATGGTGGTGCCCATCTCGTTGATCTTTTCCAGCAGGTCCATGACCTGGCGGGCCATCAACGAGTCGAGGTTGCCGGTCGGTTCGTCGGCGAGCACGAGCTTCGGGTCGCCCGCGATGGCACGCGCGATCGCCACGCGCTGCTGCTGGCCGCCCGAGAGCTGGGCGGGGACGTGCTTCATGCGAGCCGCCAGGCCAACGATCTCGAGCGCGTTCGTGATGCGCTTGTGGCGTTCCGCGTAGTTCATGCGGCGGTACCGCAGGGGAACATCCACGTTGTCGTAGATGTTGAGGTCGGGCATCAAGTTGAAGCTCTGGAAGATGAAGCCGATCTTTTCGTTGCGCAGACGAGAGCGGGCGTCGTCGGAGAGCTGCGTGACGTCGATGCCGTCGAGCCGGTACGTGCCGGCCTCGTAGGGTTCGAGCAACCCCGCGATGTTGAGGAACGTGGTCTTGCCGGAGCCGGATGGCCCGGTCACCGCGAGGAACTCGCCGGCCTTCACGTCGAGCGAGAACTGCCGCAGCGCGTGCGTCTCGATGAGATCGGTGCGGAAGATCTTGCTGATGTGGGTCATGGAAAGCATGTGCGGTCCTCGAGTGATGAAGGGCTCGTCAATTTCCGATGTGGACGCTGGGCGCGTCCCGGTAGTCGCGCATGTCGGAGAGCACGATCTCGTCGCCCGCCGCGAGCCCGTTGCGGATCTCCATCTCGCCGATCGCCGCCGCGCCGAATTCGACCGGCGTGCGGACGGCGCTGTCATCGCGCACGACGTACACGAAGCGGGTATCTGAATCGTTGAACGGGCTGCGGGCGACCTTGAGCACGTCGGAGCGTTCATCCAGGACGATGCGCACCGAGGACCGCTGGTTCTGCCGCAGGCCCTGAGGCTGCTCGGCGAAGCGCACCCGGCCGGTCACCTGCGAGTTCTTCACGTCGGGCGAGATGCCAGCGACGGTGCCGGTGAGCTTGCGGCCGTCGAGCGTCACTTCGGCGCTCATGCCGGGACGGATCTCGTTCGCGTAGCTCTCGGCCACCTGGAACTCGATTTCGAGCGCCGAGAGGTCGACGACGGTGACGAGCGGGGCGTTCTCCGCGACCTGCGTGCGTTCGACCTGCGCGAGGGTCGCCACGATGCCGGCGACAGGGGACCTGAGCGTCAGTGCATCCACGCGCTGCTTGAGGCGCGCCACCTTCAGGGCCTGCGCATCGCGCGTGGCGCGCTGGCTGCGAAGTTCGAGTTCCAGGCTGTCCTTCTCGAGCCCGCCCGTAGCCACCGCGTGCGCGTAATTGAGTTTGGCGGTCTCGAGGTCATCCTGGGCGCGCTTCCAGTCGCGTTCCGGGATCACGTGGATGTTCCAGGCATCGTCCGCGCGCTTGAACTCCCGTTCGGCGGCGGTGATCTGCACCTTGGCGAGATCGCTGCCCTGGCTGCTCTTCATGATCGAGCGGCGGACTTCGATGATCTTGCTGTTGAGGGTGGCCTCGGCGCTCGCGAGGGTGGCGCGTTCGCGCTCGTACTCGTTCGTCAGGGAGGCGCTGTCGACGTTACCGAGCACGTCGCCCGGCTTCACGACGTCGCCGGCCCGCACCTTGTAGATGACCGTGCCGGGCGCTTCGGCGAACAGTGTGGGGCTGACGGCGGCGACCACGATGCCGGTGGCGGCAACGTCGCGCACGAAGGGGCCGCGTTCGACGACCGCGGTGCGCAGGCGCGCGCGGGTGATCACCTTGTCCGAGACGACCCAGGCTCGAACGCTCCACACGGCCAGCAACAGAAGCGCGAGTACGCCGCCGCCGATGATTGCGTAGCGCTTATAGATGAGACGGCGGTCGATCTGGCTGGCGACGGCACGGTCCTGGGATTCCGTGCCGCGCATGCCGACTTCGCGGAGAAGCATGGTCATGCTCCTGACAAAGCACGGAGCGTGCCAACGCGGGGGCGCGATTAACTGGTTGATTTAGCGTCGATCATCGCCGCCGCTACCGATGCGCGGCTGTCCGCGCGCGGACACCGGACAGCGCCCGGACGTCCATCCATCGGGGGTCAGACCCCATTAGAAGGTACGGATGCCGGTGGGGCCGCCGAGGATCACGAGATCAGCGGGGCGCGCGGCGAACAGACCGGACGTGACGACGCCGACGATCTGGTTGATGGCGGCTTCGAGCGCGACCGGGTCGGTGATGCGCAGGTCGTGCACGTCGAGGATGTGATTGCCATTGTCGGTGACCACTTTCTCGCGCCACACCGGACGTCCACCGAGCCGGACCAGCTGGCGCGCGACGTACGCGCGCGCCATCGGGATCACCTCGACGGGGAGGGGGAACGCGCCGAGCACCCCGACCAGCTTGCTGTCGTCGGCGATGCAGACGAACCGCCGAGCGACCGCCGCGATGATCTTCTCGCGCGTGAGCGCCGCCCCGCCACCCTTGATGAGCTGGCGCCTGGGATTTGTCTCGTCGGCGCCGTCGATGTACGTCTCGATCTCGCCGACGTCGTTCAGGTCGAGCACGGGGATGCCCGCCGCCTCGAGGCGCTGCGTCGATTCGTTGGAGCTCGACACCGCGCCGATGATCGGGATGCGACGCGTCGCGAGTTCATCGACGAGGAAGTTCACCGTGGAGCCGGTGCCGACGCCCAGCACCTTTCCCGGAGTGACGTATTCGAGCGCTGCGCGCGCGGCGGCTTGTTTTCCAGCGTTTTGCGACGTGGCCATACGCAATCCTGAGGTTTCGAGTTCCGGAAACAACACTGCCCGCAAGTCGCGGGCAGTGTCCATAAATGCAAACGGCGAGTGAGATTTCTCTCACTCGCCGTATTCTGAAAGGCCAGAATTATTTCTTCTTGGCTTTCTTCTTGGCCTTCTTCTTGGCTTTCGCCATGGCACATCTCCAGTAGTTACGGGTTAGTCCGAGGCCGAGTATACGCACGTGTTGACAAAATTCAAGCGAGTGACATCGAGAGTGAGCATCGGCGTCACATCGATACGCAACGTCACCATGCGATGACGATCACTCGAGCGAGAGGATGAAGTCCCAGTGCGCGTCACTCACCGGCGTGATGGAGAGACGGTTGCCGCGCTTCAACAACGGCATTCCATCTAGTTCGCGAGTCTCGTGCTTGCGCAGTTCGTCGAGCGTGATGATGCGCTTGAGGCGGCGTTTCAGTTGCACATCGACCACAAGCCAGCGCGGATCGTCGCGCTTGGCGCCCGCATCGTAGTACTCGCTCTTCTTGTCGAACTGCGACGGGTCGGGATACGCGGTGCGCACGACCTGGATGATGCCGGCAATGCCGATGACGTCACTGCTCGAGTGATACATGAACGCCTGGTCGCCCTTCCGGAAGGCGTCGCGCAGCATGTTGCGCACCTGGTAGTTGCGCACGCCGTCCCACATCGCGGTTTTCTTGGGTTTCTTCGCGAGATCATCGACCTCGAAGGCCGGATCCGTCTTCATGAGCCAGTGATTCATGGATACCCCTGTCCGTGACGATGAAATCCATGTCGATGTCGGTCGCCGTCACGGGGATCTGCGACACGAGCTGGAAGGAATAGGCGAGGCCGACGAGCCGCGGGCCGCGCCAGTGCCGGCGAAGATGCCGGAACGCGAGCGCACGGTCGTAGAAACCCGCGCCGTGGCCGAGCCGCGCGCCCGCGTGATCCAGCGCGACGGCTGGCAGGAAAATCGTGTCGAGGAATCGGGCGGCGAGCGCGTCGTGGCCCGCGGGTTCGTGCATCCCGAGCGCGTGCACGCGGCCGCGGATATCGTGAGCGACGAAGATCATGCGGCGCCCGCGCAGGCTCACGATGCGCGGCAGGTAGATCTCGCAACCCCGCTCGCGTGCGAGGGCGATGAGCGGGGCGGTACCGAGTTCCGACCGCATCGACGCGTAGAGGCCGATGCGTTTCCCGGGAGCGAGCCACGAGGTGCCGGAGAGATGGCGGGCAACCGACTCGGCCGCGAGCGCGCGTTCGCGCGCCGGCAACGAGCGGCGGCGGCTGAGCATGTCGAGGCGGAGTTGGGACTTCGTGGTCACGAAGGAAAGAAGAAATGCGCTACCCGAAAGTGCCGGTGCAAGCCGTTGCTCTCGAACCAGAGCAACAAGGTGGGACCTGCCCCGACATTTAAGGCTTTCCGCTCGAGGCGGACCTGCACAATGCTGCCGGCAAGCGTTGGTCCCTGGGCGTTTACATTAAGGTCGAGAGGTAACCCGACTCACTGTCGAACACCACAGGCAGCGCACGAAGACTCTACTACATCGAGCCTGTAGGAATGCGACGTGAATCCACGGGGACTGACTCCTTTTTCGCCAATCGTTAACGGCGTCTCGCAAAGGGCTGGACGAAAAAGGGGTCTGACCTCTTTCGATTGTCAGAGATCGAGCTGACGCGTGCGCTGTAGCGCGCCTTCCACTCGCTCGCGCATGTGCTTCACGCGTCCGGTGGTATTCCCCTGCAGCTCGGTGTCCTGACGGCGCAGGCGCAGGAGTTCGTTCGCCATGTTGAGCGCGGCCATCACCGCGATGCGGTCCGCACCGACGATCTTTCCGGTGTCGCGGACTTCGCGCATCTTCTTGTTCAGGTATTCGGCGGAATCGAGCAGATCCTGGCGCTCGTCCGGCGGGCACGCGACGAAGTACTCCTTGTCGAGGATGCGCACCGTGACGGGGGTCGGTTCTTTCTCGCTCACGCAGTGTGCTCCATCGTCTTCAGACGGCCGATCATGGCTTCCACGCGGGCGCGCACCTGGTCGTTGCGCTGCGCGAACGCAGAGCGTTCGGCGGCGAGCGATTCCTGGCGCTGGCGCAGCGCGCGATTCTCTTCCTTGAGAGTGTCGACGGCGATCAGAAGTTCTTCGACGCGGCGTTCGAGCAGAGCGATCTCCGTCGCGAAGCCGGATTTGCCGGACTTGTTGTCGTTCGTGTCGTTCATGGCGCGGGACTATAGGGGAGGGGTGCGGCGGCGGCAAACCCGTGCTTTATGTATGGCGTCGCTTCGATGGCGTTTTCCATTGTGGCGCTTGCCGCCGGCAATCATAATTCCTCTATGTTGGCCGCCACTTACGACGAGTTCGAGCGCGTTCTGCGCGACGCGCGCGCGCTCCCGGAGCCGCCCGAGGCGCACGGCACGCTGGCCGGGGCGCTCTGCAGCTCGCGCGACTACGGGCTCATCGAGTGGTTGCGCGAAATCCTCCCCGAGGATTCTCCGGACCAGGCGGCGCTGCAGAGCTCGGTGCTGCAGAACGTCTACGACTCGATGGTGAGAACACTCGCCGGCAACGAAGCCGATTTCGCGCCGCTGCTGCCCGACGACGACGCGCCGCTGGCGGATCGCGCCGGTGCGCTGTCGCTGTGGTGCCAGGGATTTCTCTACGGCCTCGGGTCCGGCAACACGTCGGATCCGGGCAGCGTGTCGGTGGAGGCGGGCGAGATCATTCGCGATCTCACGGACATCACGCACGTCGGTGTCGAGGCCGACGAGCAGAACGAAGAGAACGAGGTGGCGTTCGCCGAAGTCGTCGAGTTCGTCCGCGTCGGAGTTCAGCTGCTGTTCGTGGAGCTGGCGCCCGCGCGCGGAGAGGAGCCGGCGCCGGGCGCCGCGTCACTCCATTGAAGCGCCGCGCGACGCCAGCGCCGACAGCACGGGTCCCCGCCGTCGGGCGTGACGAGTTCCGCCGCCGCCGCCGCGCGCTGGCAAAGCAGATGGGGCGCGATTCCATCGCCATCGTCCCGACCTCGCCCGTGCGACTGCGCAACAACGACGTCGAGTACGCCTACCGTCCCGACAGCGATTTCTTCTATCTCACCGGGTTCAACGAGCCCGAATCCGTCGGCGTGCTCGTGCCCGGGCGTCCGCAGGGCGAGTACATCCTCTTCGTGCGCGACCGGGATCCGGCGCGCGAGACCTGGGACGGCCGCCGCGCCGGTCCGGCCGGCGCGGTGCGCGACTTCGGCGCGGACCACGCGTTCCCGATCACCGACATCGACGAGATCCTGCCGGGTCTCATCGAGAACCGTACCAAGGTCTTCTATGCGATGGGGACTCATCCCGAGTTCGACCAGCGGGTCGTCGGCTGGGTGAACGGGCTGCGCACGCAGGCGCGCAACGGGCGCCACCCGCCGCAGGAGATGGTCGCGCTCGACCACGTGCTGCACGACATGCGTCTCTTCAAGAGTCGCGCCGAAGTGGAGACCATGCGCGAGTCCGCGCGGATCGCGGCGCAGGCGCACGTTCGCGCGATGCGCGCCTGCGTTCCTGGCAGGCGCGAATACGAGATCGCGGCCGAGATCACGCACGAGTTCCGCCGCCACAACGCCGACATCTCCTACCTGCCCATCGTGGGCGGCGGCGCGAACGGCTGCATACTCCATTACCGCGAGAACGACGCGCCGCTCGCCGATGGCGACCTGCTGCTCATCGATGCCGGCTGCGAACTCGACTGTTACGCCTCCGACATCACGCGCACCTTCCCCGTGAACGGCATGTTCAGCCCCGAGCAGCGCGCTCTCTACGAGATCGTGCTCGAGGCCAACTACGCGGCGATCGACCGAGTGAAGCCGGGCAATCACTGGAACGAGCCGCATGAAGCGGCCGTGCGCGTCATCACGCAGGGGCTCGTGAAAGTGGGATTGCTCAAGGGCAAGGTCGCGAAGCTCGAGGAGTCGGGGGCGTACCGGAAGTACTTCATGCACCGCACCGGGCACTGGCTCGGGATGGACGTCCATGACGTCGGCGACTACAAGATCGGCAACGAATGGCGAGTGTTCGAGCCGGGCATGGCGCTCACGATCGAGCCCGGCATCTACGTGGCGCCGGGGACGCCGGGCGCCGCGAAGAAATTCCACGGCATCGGGATCCGCATCGAAGACGACGTCGTCGTGACGCGCGACGGCTGCGAGGTGCTCACCGGCGGCGTGCCCAAGGACGTGACGGCGATCGAACGCCTGATGGCCTCGGCGGCTTGATGGAAGAGTTCGACGTCGTCATCGTCGGCGGCGGCATGGTGGGCGCGAGCTTCGCGCTGGCATTGCGCGCGACGCGGGCCCGCGTGCTGCTGATCGAAAGCGTCCCCGCCGACTCTGCCAGCCAGCCGAGCTTCGACGAGCGCACCACGGCGATCGGCAATGGCTCGCGTCAGATCTTCGAGAGCCTGGGTGTGTGGGCGGACATGGCCCGCGAAGCCGCGCCGATCCGCTCGATCCACGTGTCGGATGCCGGCCGCTTCGGCGTCGCGCGTCTCGATGCGCAGGAGCAGGGCGTGCAGGCCTTCGGCTACGTGGTGCCGAACCGGGTCATCGGCCGCGCGCTGTGGCAGGCGCTGCGCGGCGCGCAGAACGTGACGCTCGCCGTGCCGGCGCAGCTCAAGAGCGCCACGCTGCGCGAAGATTGCGTGCTGCTGGATGTCGCCGCCGCGGGCGAGACACGCCGCCTGCGGGCGTCCGTGGCAGTGGCCGCGGACGGCGCGGGATCCGTGCTGCGTGCCAGCGCCGGCATCGACGCGGACGTCGAGGACTACGAACAGGTCGCGATCGTCGTGAACGCCTCGACGGAGCGGCCCAATACCGGCGAGGCCTTCGAGCGGTTCACGCCGTCCGGGCCGCTCGCCGTGCTGCCGGTCGCGGGCGGCGGCTACACGGTGGTCTGGGCCGTGCGGCCCGACCGCGCGGCGCAGCTCGTCTCGCTCGACGAGACTGCGTTCGCCGCCGAATTGCTCGCGGCTTTCGGCTGGCGCGCCGGGCGGTGGACGAAGGTCGGCCGCCGGAACACCTATCCACTCGTCCTGTCGCGCGCCGCCGAAACCGTGTCCGGGCGCGTGGTGCTCATCGGCAATGCCGCGCAGGCGCTGCATCCCGTGGCGGGCCAGGGGTTCAATCTCGGTCTGCGCGACGCGGCGACGCTCGCGGAGATGCTGGCCTCCGTGGCGCACTCGACGAACGAGGCCCCGGATTACACCGAGTTGCTGGCGAAGTTCGCTGCCTGGCGCGCCGAGGATCGCCGCGGCGTCACGCGCTTCACCGACGGGTTGGTCAAACTCTTCGGCAGCGATCTGCCGGGACTCGGCCTCGTCCGCAATTTCGGGCTGCTGATGTTCGACCTCAGCCCGGCCGCCAAGCGCGCGCTGTCGCGCGTGAGCTGGGGATTCGCGGGTCGCATGCCTCGCCTCGCGCGCGGCCTGCCGCTCGAATGAGCGCGCCGCCGCCGGGCGCCTTCGACGTCCTCGTCGTTGGCGCCGGGCCCATCGGTCTCGCGACCGCGTTGTTGCTCACCCGGGCCGGGCTCGCGCCCGCGCGCATTGCCGTCTGCGACCGGAAGATCCCCGCGCCCCCCGCGGAACTCGCCGCGCTGCCCATCGACCTGCGCGTATTCGCGCTGTCGCGCGCGAGCGAGAAGATCCTGCGCGCTGCCGGCGCCTGGGACGACGTGGCGGACACGCGTGCCGCACCCTATGAACGGATGCACGTCTGGCACGCGGACGTTCCGCCGCACGGTGGCGACGCCCTCGTGTTCGACGCCGCCGAGATCGGCGAGCGCGATCTCGGCGTCATCACCGAGAACGCCGTGCTGCAGGCAGCGCTCGCGCGGGCGGCACGGCGGGCGGGCATCCCGCTGCTGGAAGCGCAGATCGACTCGCTGTCGCAGGATCGGCGGCACGCGGTATTGCGCGCCGGCGATCGTGAACTGCGCGCGAGCCTGGTCGTGGGCGCCGACGGCGCCCGGTCGGTCATCCGCGAGCTCGCGGGGCTCGGCGCCCGGCGGGGCGACTACGGGCAGACCGCGCTCGTCGCCATGGTGTCGACGGCGCGCGCGCACGAGCACACGGCGTGGCAGCGTTTCCTGGGCGACGGCACGCTCGCGTTTCTGCCATTGCGGGACGGACGCAGTTCGATCGTCTGGTCGCTGCCCACGGCGCGTGCCGAGCAACTGCTCGTCGCGCCCGTCGAACAATTCGAGCGCGCACTGACGGCCGACCTCGACGGGGCCCTGGGCGCCGTGCGGCTCGAAAGCGAGCGCGTGAAGTTCCCGCTGTGGCGTGTCTCGGCGCAGGGCTACGTCACGGCGCGCGTCGCGCTGGTCGGCGACGCCGCGCACGTCGTGCATCCGCTCGCGGGGCAGGGCGCCAATCTCGGGTTCCTGGATGCGGCGGCGCTGGCCGACGTGATCGCCGATGGACTGCGTCGCCGCGAGGATCCGGGCGCGCACTCCCTGCTGCGGACGTACGAGCGCTGGCGGCGCAGCGAGAACGAGCTGATGAGCGGTGCCATCGACGTGTTCGATCGCCTGCTCGCGCGTGGCAGCGGCAAACTCGCGGAATTCGCGCAGCGCGGGTTGCCGTGGGTGGGAAAGTCGCCGCTCGTCAAGCGCGTGTTCATCGAGCGGGCGATGGGACTCGCCGGCGAATTGCCCTCCGCCGCCCGATGATCCGCTTCGAGAACGCGAAGGTCGCTGGCATGGCGGCGATGCTGGCCGGCGTCGCGTCTTTCGCCTTCATGGACGCGGGCCTCAAGTACCTGACCGAACACTACTCCGCAGCGCAGGTCGCGGCGCTGCGCGGGATCGCGGCGTTGCCGGTGGTGTTCGTCTGGGCGATGTTCGCCGGTGGACCGCGGCAGCTCATCCACGTGCGCTGGCCGCTGCACATCGCGCGCGGCGTGCTCTCCGTGCTGATGATGATCACGTTCACGTTCGCGATCCGCGAGCTGTCGCTGGCGCGCGCGTACTCGTTGTTCTTCGTCGCACCGATGCTCATCGCGATCCTGTCGATGGCGTTCTTCGGCGAGCGCATCGGGCGCGCGCAATGGCTCGCCATTCTCGTCGGCTTCGCCGGCGTGCTCATCGTACTCAAGCCGCAGACCAGCGGTTTCGGCTGGGCGGGGTCGATCGCGGTTCTCGGCACGGCGCTGTGCTATTCGCTGTCGAACGTGCTCGTGAAGGTGATCGGGCGCACGGACACGACCCAGGCCATGGTGTTCTGGATGACCTGCATGCTCGCGATCGGCGCCACCGCGCTCGCGCTGCCCGGCTGGCGGCCGTTGCAGGACGGGCACCTCGTGTGGTGCTGCGGGATCGCGTTCACCGGCGCGATCGGGCAGTGGGGCATCACGTACGCTTTCAAGCAGGCGCCCGCCGCCAGCGTGGCGCCGCTCGAGTATTCGGGGCTGGCGTGGGTGATCGTGATCGACTACGTCGGCTGGTCCGTCGTGCCCGGATGGCGGATGCTGGCGGGAGCGGCGGTGATCATCGGCAGCGGACTCTATCTACTGCGCCACGAGTCACGCCCGGTGACGGCGGAAAAGCCCTGACGGGTTCCGCTCCAATGGGGTCAGACCCCATTTCCAGGACGGGACGTGGGTGATCAGTGCGCCGCAGGTTGCGGCGCGCTCGCCGGGCCGGCGCGCGTCCGCATGAACGCGCCGCCGATGATGCCAGCCGCTGCCGCGCAGATCGCGCCGATGAGGAAGGCCAGCCGGTAGCCGGCGTTCAGCGCCGCCGTCGCGTCCGCGCCCTGTGCGCTGGCCGCATCGGTCTGGCCCGCCGCAAAGCTCGCGAGCACGGCGAGCCCGAGCGCGCCGCCCATCATGAACGCGGTGTTCACCACGCCGGAGGCAAGCCCCGAGTCTTCCGGCCGCACGTCGCTCATCGCGCCCAGCAGCAGCGGATTGAACGCGATGCCCGCGCCGATGCCGAGCAGCGTCATGCCGGGGAACACGTCGATCCAGAAGGCGCCGTCGAGTGGCGCGCGCGCGAACCATGCGAGCCCGGCGGCCGCGCACAGCAGGCCGAACGCGAGCGGCCGGCGCCAGCCGAACTTCATGACGATCTTCGCGGACAGGCCCAGCGAGAACGCCGCCATGATGATGTTGGCGGGCAGAAAGGAGAGGCCGACCTGCATCGCGTTGTACTTCAGCACGAGCTGCAGGTAGAGCGCCGATATGAAGAACCACGCGAACATCGCCGCGGCCCAGAGCACGGCCGCGACGTTGGCGGAGGCGATGTTCCGCAGCTTGAAGAGCGCCAGCGGCATCAGCGGGTCCTTCACGCGCGATTCGATGATCAGGAATACCGCGAGCAGCGCCACGGCGACCGCGAGCGTCAGCACCGTCTGCGTCGACTGCCAGCCGACTTCGCGACCATTCACGATGGCGTACACCGCGAGCATCAGCGACGTCGTCACCGTGATCGCGCCGGCGACGTCGAGCTTCGCGCCGCTGGCCGACCCGGGCAGGTGGGGCAACAGCCGCAGGCAGGCGAAATACACGAGCGCGCCGATGGGCACGTTGACGAGGAAGATCCAGTGCCAGTTGAGCGTGGTCGTGAGGAAGCCGCCGAGCAGCACGCCGACGCTGCCGCCCGCCGAGCAGACGAAGCCATAGATGCCCATCGCCTTCGCGCGATCCGCGTTCCCGGTGAACAGACTCATGATCAATGACAGCGCGACCGCGGTGACGATCGCGCCGGCGACGCCCTGCACCGCGCGTGCGGCGATGAGCAGCTCCTGCGTCGTCGCGACGCCGCAGCCCACCGAGGCGACCGTGAAGAAGATCAGGCCGACGAGGAACAGTTTGCGATGTCCGAAGAGATCGCCGAGCCGGCCGCCGAGCAGCAGGAAGCCGCCGAAGGTGAGCATGTACGCGTTCACGACCCAGACGAGGGACGTCTCGGTGAACTTCAGGTCTTCGCGAATGGACGGCAGCGCGACGTTCACGATGGTCGTGTCGAGCACGATCATGAGAACCCCCGAACACAGGACGTAGAGCGCCCACCATCTTTTCAGAGGCTCGCGCCCCCCAGCGGAAAACGCCGGCGAACCGCCGGC
>CADEED010000009.1:0-20208 GCA_902826225.1 uncultured Pseudomonadota bacterium
CCTCTTCGATACCGCCTACGCGGATCGCGCGGACTACGCCTTCGGCAACTACCGCTATTTCCCGGCGCGCGGCCGCGCCATATTCCTCTCCATCGACTTCTCCACTCGCTGAACCATGGTCCTTTACATCATCGGAATCGCGCTCTCCATTCCGCTCATCGTGCATGTCATCAAGACGGGCCGGCAGACGATCTGGGTATTCGTGCTGCTCGCGTTCCCCCTGATCGGCTCGGCGGTCTATTTCTTCGTCGAGATCTGGCCGGATCTCCAGCGCACGCGCGCGAGCCGGCGGGCCGTGCGCGGGTTGCGCACCACGCTCAATCCCGAGGGCGACCTGCGCCGCCTCGAGAACGAGATGAAGGTCACCGGGAACATCCACTCGAAGCAGCGCTACGCCGAGGAACTGGTGCGGCTCGGTCGCGCGCGCGAGGCCGTCGACATCTATAAGAATAGTCTGACAGGCGTTTTCGCCGACGATCCCAAGTTGTTGCTCGGGTTCGCGCAGGCGCGGTTCGCCGCGGACGACGCGACCGGCGCGCGCCAGACGCTCGACGAGTTGATCGCCCGGAATCCGGATTTCAAATCACCCGAGGGTCACCTGCTCTACGCGCAGGCGCTCGAAGCCGAGGGGGACACGCCGAAGGCATTGTCGGAATATGAGGCGCTGGCCGCGTACTTCCCGGGAGCCGAGGCCGCCGTGCGCTACGCGCGCCTGCTGAAGAAGAATGGGGAGATGGCGAAGGCGCGGGAGCTCGTGCAGGGCCTGCTGGAGCGGGCGAAGTATGCGCCGGGTCACTATCGGAAAGCCCAGCGCGAATGGCTGGACGAAGCGGCAAACCTGCTGCGGAACGGCCAATAACAGGGCGTTATCAGCCGTCCGGCAGGGCGGGTCATTTCTTGCGGTTGATCGAGCGGAAGGACACGCCTTCCATCATGGCCTTGTAGCGCACCGCGCCCGGTGAGCGGCCCAGCTTCGATGCCGCGACGCGCGCCGACACCTTCGACTTGGCGAACGCGCGCAGCTTCTTCATGTCGCCGGCCGACCATTCGCGCATGTGCCGAGCACCTTTCTTCGTGGCCATTCCCGAGTCCTCTCGCTGCGTGGTGGTATGGAGGGCCGAGTCTAACAACAATTCCCCGGGGTGTAGTCAATCGTCGCCGCTTGACGACACGTAGGACTCGGAGCACGCCTATCAACCTTATGAGAGCCCGCTCATGTGAGTTTGATGGATTTCGGATCGAAGTTAGGTGCCGGAAACCGGAGCGGCAGCTGCTCGAACTCGTACATCAGTACCTGCGAGACGGCGAAGTCGCGGAACCACTTGCGATTTGCGGGGATCACGTACCAGGGCGCGTGATCGGTGGAGCATCGGGCGAACATCGCCTCGAAGGCGCGCGTGTAGGCGGTCCACTGCTGCCGCTTCTCCAGATCGCCTGTATCGAATTTCCAGTTTTTGCGCCTGTCATTGAGGCGTTCCTGGAATCGCGCGCGCTGCTCCTCCTTGCTGATGTGCAGGAAAATTTTTACAACCCGGGTGCCGCAGGCGTCCAGCAGCCGCTCGAACTCGTTGATTTGTTCGTATCGGCGGCTCCAGACATCCTCGGGCACGAGGTCGTTGACGCGCACGATCAGGACATCCTCGTAGTGCGAGCGGTTGAAGACCGCGATCTCGCCCCGCGCCGGCGCTTGTTTGTGGATGCGCCACAGGTAGTCGTGCCGCAGCTCCTCGGCGCTGGGCGCCTTGAAAGCCGTGACGGTGCAACCCTGCGGATTGAACGCGCCGAACACGCGGCGGATCGTGGAGTCCTTGCCGCCGCCGTCGATGGCCTGCAGGGCGATCAGCATCGCGAAGCGCCCGTCCGCGTACATCTTGTACTGCAGTTCCTCGAGCCGGGCGAGGTTCTCCATCGTCGCGGCGACCGCCTTGTCCTTGTCCTTCTCCCAGCCGAAACACCGGTCGGCGTCGGAATCCGACAGCTTCGGGCGCGAGTTCGACCGGACGCGCAGGCGGTCGGGCAGATCGCGACGCGGAACGGGGCGCTGGCTCATCGGGGCACCTGCTGGGTGATGCAATGGATGTTTCCGCCGCCTAACAGGATCTCACGCGCCGGCACGCCCACGACCTGCCGGCCCGGGAATGCGCGCTTGATCTTCGCCGCGGCCGAACGGTCGGTCTTCGCGTCCAGCAACGGCATCACGATGCCCTTGTTGGCGATGTAGAAGTTCACGTAGCTCGCGGCGAGCCGGGAGCCCACGAGGCGCTTATGGGACGATTCGCGCGCGAGCACGCCGCCCGCTTCGGCAGCACTGAGCTCGAGCGGACCGGGCATCGGGAGCTTGATCACGTCGATCTTCCGGCCGCGCGCATCGCGCGCGTGCCGGAGGCGGTCGAGAGCATCCTTCGACACCGCGTACTGCGGGTCGGAGGTGTCGTCTGTCCACGTGAGCATGACGACGCCCGGCTTCACGAAGCAGGCCAGGTTGTCGATGTGGCCGTTGGTCTCGTCCTCGACGACGCCCAGCCCGAGCCAGATGACCTCGCTGACGCCGAGATAGTCCTTGAGTCCCGACTCGATGTCGGGTTTCGAGAGGCCGGGATTGCGGTTCGGATTGAGCAGGCATTCCTCGGTGACGAGCGCCGTGCCCTGCCCGTCCACGTGGATGGCGCCGCCCTCGTTGATGAACGGCGCGCGATAGCGGTCGCACCCTTCGATCTCGAGCACCTTCTGCGCCACCTTGTCGTCCTCGTCCCAGGGGAAATAGAGCCCGCCGTTCAGGCCGCCCCAGGCATTGAAGCGCCAATCCACTCCGCGGCGCGTGCCCTTCCGGTGAGTGACGAACGTCGGGCCGACGTCGCGCATCCATGAATCGTCGTGCGAGATCTCGACGACCCGCACCGGCGGCGGCAGCAGCGCGCGCGCGTACTCGTAGTACGCCGCGGACACACCGACCGTGACGGGCTCGAAGCGGGCGATGGCCGCGGCGACCTCCGCGAACGCGCGTTGCGCGGGCTGCGCGCCTTCACGCCAGTTGTCGGGCCGCTCGGGCCAGAGCATCCAGCAACCGGCATGTGGCGCCCATTCGGCGGGCATCGAGTAGTCGTCGGCGAGCGGCGTGGAGTCGAGGGTCCGTGTCATGGAGCCGAATTGTACTGTGTTAGCATCGCGCCCCCTGCAATCTGCTTAGGGTCAGTACGCCGCGATGACTACGCCCACGAGTCCCAAGGTCTCGCCGCCAGTCGGCGGCGCGAGAATCTCAATCGAGAACGGGAAGTTGAAGGTCCCGGACCAGCCGATCATTCCCTTCATCGAGGGTGACGGCACGGGCCGCGACATCTGGCGCTCGAGCGTCCGCGTCATGGACGCCGCCGTACAGAAGGCTTACGGCGGCAAGAAGAAGATCCACTGGCTCGAAATCTACGCCGGCGAGAAATCGTTCACGGCATTCAAGAACTGGCTGCCCGACGAGACCGTCGAGGCCTGCCGCGAATACCTGGTGTCGATCAAGGGTCCGTTGACCACACCGGTGGGCGGCGGCATCCGTTCGCTGAACGTCGCGTTGCGCCAGTTGCTGGACCTGTACGTCTGCCTGCGCCCCGTACGCTGGTTCAAGGGCGTGCCCTCGCCCGTCAAGGCGCCCGAGAAGGTCGACATGGTGATCTTCCGCGAGAACACGGAAGACATCTACGCCGGCATCGAATTCGAGCACGGCTCCGAGGACAACAAGAAGTTCAAGGCGCTGTTCAAGGACGCCTTTCCGAAGGCGTACGCGAAGATCCGCTTCCCCGAGACCTCCGGCATCGGCTTCAAGCCCGTGTCGCAGGAAGGCACTGAGCGCCTGTTCAAGGCCGCGCTCGAGTACGCCGTGGCGAACAAGCGCCGCAGTGTCACGATCGTGCACAAGGGAAACATCCAGAAGTTCACGGAAGGCGCATTCCGGAACTGGGCCTATGCGTTGGCCGAGAGCGGTCCATTCAAGGACAAGTTCTACACCTGGGAAGAATGGGGCCGCACGAAGGCCGCGAAGGGTGAAAAGGCGGCGAACGACGAACAGGCCGCCGCGCTCAAGTCCGGCAAGATCCTCGTGAAGGACGCCATCGCCGACATCGCCCTGCAGCAGGTGCTCACGCGGCCGGACGAGTTCGACGTCATCGCGACGACCAACCTCAACGGCGACTATCTATCCGACGCGCTGGCCGCGCAGGTCGGCGGTATCGGCATCGCGCCCGGCGCGAACATCAACTACGTGACGGGTCACGCCGTATTCGAGGCGACGCATGGCACGGCGCCGAAGTACGCGGATCAGGACAAGGTGAATCCGGGCTCGGTGATCCTGTCGGGCGAGATGATGCTGCGCTACCTGGGCTGGACCGAGGCGGCCGACGCGATCATCAGCGCGATGGACAAGACCATCGCCCAGAAGACCGTCACCTACGACTTCGCGCGCCTGATGGAAGGCGCGAAAGAAGTGAAGTGCAGCGAGTTCGGAGATGCGCTGATCCGGAACATGTAGCGCGTCCGCGCTTTCACGGACGCCGGCCCGTGGCCGGCGTTTTCAGTCGTGGAGCGCAGCTCCTGAGCATGGATGCGCTGATCCGGAACATGTAGCGCGTCCGCGCCTTCACGGACGCCGGCCCGTGGCCGGCGTTTTCAGGACAACAGCAGCCGATCGATCTTCACCCCGTCGCGGAGACGGCCGATCTGCTCGGCAGACAAGTTCATCTCCGCCGCCGCCGCCTCGACGATGCCGGGCGTGCAGAAGCGCGGCGACACGCGTTCGATCGCCATGAATCGGGCGAGGTGCACCACGGCCGCATCGGCCGCCGCCTCCGGGAAATCCCGCAGCCTGCGCCACGCGGCCGCCATCGTCGCGGCGCGCGCGGGGACTTCCCACGCCCGCACAGCCCGGTCGAGCGCCTCGATGGAGTAGTCCGCGCACAGATCGGCCTTGCCGGCGGCGTCGAGCCGCATGCCGGACTCGTGTTCGAGTCGCCCGATCGCGCGCAGCGTCAGGACGTCGCCGAGACGATGCAGCAAACCCGCGATTGCGCTCGTATCGGCGTCGGCGCCGAGTTCCGGCGCGAGGCGCCAGGCGAATGCCGACGTGGCCACCGATTCGTTCCAGAGTGCCCGAAGTTCGCCCACCCGCGCGGGAGCGTCGATCGTCAGCGCCGAGAGCCTCTCCAGGCCGGGATCGGCGCCGCCGCCGCCGTAGATGGCGCTCCAGTCGATGCTCTTCCAATCGCACGAGAAGGCGGGGATGACGCGCACGAAATCGCGGATCTGCGAGGTGAGCGCGCGACGCGCGTCGAGCCGGGCGACGGACGCCGTATTGGAGCGATTCGACATAATTTCAGGAGCACTCGCGAAAAGAGGCTCGTTATCGCGGCTGGCCCGCGCAGCGTCCAGCAACGGCCACCAAAACTGAGAAGTGAAATGGGAACACGGGCGCGAACCATGGACGCGGTCGCGGCGACGGCGTCAGGAGGGGGTCGCGAGCCTCTGGAAACTCTGGTCGATGTCCGCGATCAGGTCGCCCACATCCTCGAGACCGATCGACAGTCGCACGGTCGACGCCGTAACGCCCGACAGCCGCGCCTGCTCGGGCGTGAAATCGCGCGTGCCGATGAGCTGCGGCGCCATCACCAGCGACTCCGTCGAACCCAGGCTCGCCGTGAGCGCGAAGAGCTCGAGGTTCTCGCTGAACCGTCGCGCGGCTTCGCTGCCGTCCTTCACGTCGAAGCTCAGCACCGTGCCCGCCTCGCGCATCTGCTTTCTCGCGAGTGCAGCCTGCGGATGCGTGTCGAGACCGGGGTAATAGACGCGGGCGACGCCCGGATGCCGCGCCAGGTGTTCGGCCACGGCCTGCGCCGCGCGCGTCTGCTCGCTGTAACGCACGAAGTACGTCTTGAGGCCGCGCTGGATCAGGAACGCGGCATGGGGATCGAGCAGCGCGCCCAGCACCGCGAAATCCGGGCGCATGCCCTCGATGAGCTCCTCGCGGCCGATCACCGCGCCGCCCATCACGTCACCGGTGCCCGAGGCGTATTTCGTGAGGCTGTGCACGAACAGGTCGATGTCGTATTCACCGTGCTGGTGGAATCCGGCGAAGGTGTTGTCCATGACGGCGAGCGCGCCGTGCCGGTGCGCGAGGTCGACGAGCTCCTCGATGTCCGCGAGCTTGAGCATGGGGTTCGTCGGGCTCTCGAAGAACACGAGCCGGGTCGGCTTGGTCACCAGCACGTTCTCGATGCCCGCGGTGTCCTCGATCGACAGCATCGTGTGCCCGACGCCGAAGCGCGCAAGCAGCCGGCGGATGATGTTGCGCGTCGGGCCGTAGGTCTCGATGAAGAAGAGGATGTGGTCGCCGGCCTTGGTGAGCGCGAGCAGCGTCTGCGCGATCGCGTTCACGCCGGAGGCCGTCGCGAGGCAGTCGTCTCGGCCCTGCACCTGCGCGAGCGTGAGCTCGAGCTGGCGCGTCGTCGGATTGCTGGCGCGCATGTAGAAATAGCCCGGCTTCTCGCCGCGCAGCATGCGCAACGTATCGTCGACGGTCTCGAACTCGTACTTGACGGTCTGGTAGATAGGCGCAATGACCGGCAGGTTGCCGGGCGGCGGAGAGACGTCCGGCGGATGATTGACGATGGTCGACTTCTTCTTCACGGCGTGATCATTCCAAGGAAAAGGCATCCGCGTCGAGATGCGCGGGGAATCTGTCGCGCCACGCGCGCAGCGCGTCGAGATCGAGCGCCACGGTCGCCACGCCCGGGCCGCCTCCCAGGTCCGAGAGGGCGTGGCCCATGTGGTCGAGGACGACGCTCGCGCCGAGATATTCCTTGCCCGCGGCGTCGGTGCCGATGCGATTGACGCCGGCGCAGAACGCGAGGTTCTCGATGGCGCGGGCGCGCAACAGCGCCGACCAGGCGTCGGTGCGCGGCTCGGGCCAGCTCGCGACATAGAGCACGAGATCGTAGTCGAGGCCGGGCCGGCGGCGGCTGAACACCGGGAATCGCAGGTCGTAACACACGAGCGGACACAGGCGGATGCCCCGCCACTCGACCAGCAGCGCACGCGTTCCGGGGCGGTAGTGCCGATGCTCGCCGCCCATGCTGAACAGGTGCCGCTTGTCGTATTCGTGCACGGCGCCGTCGGGGGCTGCGAGCACGAAGCGGTTGAAGAAGCGGCCGTGATCGTTCACCGCGATGCTGCCGCCGACCATCGCGTCCAGCGCCCTGGCCTGCTCGCGGAGCCAGTCGTAGGTTTCGCCGCCGGGAGCTTCGGCGTTCTTCTCCGGCTCCATCGTGAACCCGGACGTGAACATCTCGGGCAGCACGACGAGGTCCGTCTGGTCCGCGAGCGGCGCGATGGCGCGCGCGAAACGGTCGCGATTCGCCGGGGCATCGTGCCAGGCGAGCGATTGCTGCACGATGCTGACACGGAAGCTCATGCGCGCACCCGGGCGCCGGCGCGCCCCTGGGCGTAAGCGGTGATCCGCGCCGCGGCCTCGATCAGGGTTTCGTCCCGCTTCGCGACGCACAACCGCACCACGCGCATGCCGGGCGGCGGATCCCGGTAGAAGGGCGACAGCGGGATCACGGCCACGCCTGCATCGTTGATGAGCCTTTCGGTGAACTCCACGTCACTGCAATCGGCCACGTTCGAATAGTCGGCGAGCTGGAAATAGGTGCCCTGTGCGGGCGGCAGCGTGAGACCACTGTCCGCGAGCCGCGCCAGCAGCAGGTCGCGCTTGGCGCCGAAGAACCCGGCCACCGCGCGCCACGCGTCCGGCCGCCTTTGCAGATAGAGCCGGATCGCGGCCTGCAACGGCGCCACGATGCTGAAGGCGTTGAACTGGTGCACCTTGCGCAGCTCGCGGGTGAGCGCCGGTGGCGCCACGCAGTAGCCCACGCGCCAGCCCGTGATGTGCAGTGTCTTGCCGAACGAGAACACGGCGAAGCTGCGATCGCGCAGCACCGGGTGGTCGACGACGGACCGGTGTACCCGCCCGTCGTACTGGACGTGCTCGTAGACCTCGTCGGCGATCACCGTGATGGCCTGCCCGGACGGCCTTGACGCGACGATGTCCGCGAGCCGGTCCAGGTCCGTCGCGCTCGCGACGGTGCACGCGGGGTTGTGCGGATTGTTGATGATCACGAGCCGCGTGCGCGGGCTCACACAGGCGCGGACGCGATCCCAGTCGATGCGGAAATCCGGCGGCAGGAGCGGGATGTGGATGCAGCGCCCGCCGGCCAGGCGGATCGCCGGGTCGTAGACGTCGTAGGCGGGGTCGAACACGATCGCTTCGTCGCCCTGCCCCACGACGGCCTGGATCGCCGAGTAGATGGCCTCGGTGCCCCCGCAGCTCACGGTGATCTCGGACTCCGGATCGACGTTGCGGCCACCCGCGGCGGCGATCTTCGTGGCGATCTCGGTACGCAGCGCCACTTCGCCTTCCATCGGCGCGTACTGGTTGAATCCCGCGGCGACCGCGTCGGTGACGCAGGCGGCGAGTTCGGGATCGACGGGATAATCGGGGAAGCCCTGCCCCACGTTGACGGCGCCCAGCTCGGCGGCGCGTCGCGACATCACCGTGAAGATGGTGGTGCCGACGTCGGGAAGCTTGCTCTTGAAGTCAGGACCGGAATTCGCGATTTCGGGCATGGAAGCCATCGCGAGAAGTGTACAGCCGCCGCGCACCCCCGTACGCGGCGTCTGCAGGGGACGCCTAAACTACTTCTTCGCGCGTTTCGCCTTGCGGGCGAGTTTCTTCTGGACTCCGGCCGGCTGATCGATGAAGCGGAAGCGGATCCCCTCGACCATCGCTTTGTACTTCACGGCACCGGTGGAGCGGCCCAATTCCTTCGCTGCGAGCCGGGCCGACATTTTCGACTTCGCGAGCGCCCGCATCTTCTTCAGATCGGCGGGGGTCCAGGGAGCATTGTGTTTACGGGCTGATTTGGCCATTGCAGAAACCTCGTCATTATCGATGGTGGTAAGTCTATCAGTAGTTAGCCAGAAGCGGCCATCTGTTCCTCGCGTTTGCGACGTTGCTCCTGCCTGCGCATCAGAATCGCCGACAGGATCACGCCGAGCGCCACTATCAAGACCATTATGGTGGCCAGGGCATTCACGACCGGGCTGACGCCCAGTCGAACACGAGAAAAGATGACCATGGGCAGGGTATTGGACCCGGGTCCGGAGACGAACTGCGTCACGACCAGGTCGTCCCACGAAAGCGTGAAGGCCAGCAGCCAGCCGGAAAGTATCGCGGGCAGGATCAGCGGCACGGTGATGCGGAAGAACACCCTGGCGGGGCGCGCCCCGAGGTCGAGAGCGGCCTCTTCCAGGGAGTCGTCGAAGGATGCCAGGCGCGATTGCACGACGACCGTCACGTAGGCCATGGTGAACGTGATGTGCGCGATCGTGATCGTCATGACGCCGCGGTCGAACTGCCAGCCGAACGCGGCATTGAGCAACTGCTCGAGCGTGACGAACAGCAGCAGCATCGACAGACCCGTGATGACCTCGGGCATGACGAGCGGCGCAGTGGTGAGGCCCTGCAGGAACGCGCGACCCTTGAACGGGCCGAAGCGCGACAGCACCAGCCCGGCGAGCGTGCCCAGGATGACCGCCCCGGTGGCGGTCATCGCCGCGACCTGGATCGACAGCCAGGCGGCCGACAGCACCTGCGAGTCGTCGAACAGGCGTGCGTACCACTTGAGAGTCGGAGAGTTGGCGGAATCCCAAACCGTGACGAGCCGTGAATTGTTGAACGAGTAGAAGATCATCGAGAGGATCGGCACGTACAGGAACACGAAGCCGAACCCGAGCATCGATTTGCTGAACAGACCGCGCGATGTCATCGATGGTTCCTCATCGGCGGTTGGCCTGCAGTTCCTTGTTCTGGAAGTGCTGGAAAATCATGATCGGCACGACGAGCAACATCAGCATCGCGATCGCGACGGCGCTCGCCTTCGGCCAGTCCCTGTTCAGGAAGAACTCGTCCGACAGGAGCTTGGCCACCATCAGCTGGTCGGTACGTCCGAGCAGGGACGGAATGACGTACTCGCCCACCGCCGGGATGAACACGAGTAGGGACCCCGCCACGATGCCGGGGAACGACAGCGGCAGCGTGATGCGCATGAAGGACTTGATCGGGCCCGCGCCGAGGTCGCTCGCGGCCTCCAGCAGCGTGTTGTCGTGCTTCTCGAGGTTCGAGTACAGCGGCAGGATCATGAACGGCAGGTACGAATAGACGATGCCGATGTACACCGCGAAACTCGTGTAGAGCATCGACATCGGCTCGTCGATGATGCCGAGCCAGAGCAGGAAGTTGTTGATGACGCCGTCCGTCTTGAGCAGGCCGATCCACGCGTACACGCGCAGCAGGAACGACGTCCAGAAAGGCAGGATCACCAGCATCAGGAACACGTTGCGGTAGGTGGGCGTCGCGCGCGCGATGGCGTATGCCATCGGGTAGCCCAGGCACAGGCACAGCAGCGTCGAGATCAGCGCGACCTTGACCGAGTAGATCCACGAACTCACGTACAGCGGCTCGTTGAAGAGGTAGACGTAGCTGCCGATCAACAGCTTGATCTGCAGCGCGCCCTCTTCCAGCCACTGGAAGACAGGCTCGTACGGCGGCCGGCCGAGCGGCGAGAACTCCGCGAACGAGATCTTGAGGACGATGAGGAAAGGGACGAGGAAGAAGACCAGCAGCCACAGGTACGGGACTGCGATGACCAGCCGCTGACCGGACCAGTTCCTGAGGACGTACTCGGTCCACCGCGGCGGCCCGTAGCGGAACAGGAAGGTCCACACGGGACCCAGCCTGCCGGGCGCTGCTCGCGACATGCGGGCGGTGGCTAATTTCACGATCAGGTCCCGGGCTTCTTCATTGCGTCACGATCACCGGACTCGAGGCGTGCCACGAGAGCCACACCGTCTCGTCCCACGCGATGCGCTCGTCGTCCGAGAGGCGCTCCACGTTCGGCAGCGTCACTCGAACCGTCTTGCCGGTGTCGATCTTCACGAGGTAGATCGAGACGTCGCCCATGTAGGCAATCTCCTTGACGACGCCCTTGACGCAGTTCTCCTTCGTGTCCGCCGGCGGCGAGCGCAGGATGTTGATCTTCTCGGGCCGCACCGCGGCCCATACCGTCGCGCTGGGTGCGGAGCTGATCCCGTGGTCGACGAAAATAGTGCCGCCGAGCTCATCGGACTGGATGCGCGCCCGATCCGGCAGGTCCTCGATGAGCTGGCCTTCGAACATGTTCACGGAGCCGATGAAATCCGCGACGAACTTCGTCATCGGGAATTCGTAGATCTCCGTCGGTGTTCCGATCTGCACGATCTCGCCGCGGTTCATGACGCCGATGCGCGATGCGAGCGTCATCGCCTCTTCCTGGTCGTGGGTCACCACGATGAAGGTGACGCCCAGCGATTCCTGGATGTTGATGAGTTCGAACTGCGTGGCTTCGCGCAGCTTCTTGTCGAGCGCGCCGAGCGGTTCGTCGAGCAGCAGCAGCTTGGGCCGCTTGACGAGCGCGCGCGCGAGCGCGACACGCTGGCGCTGGCCGCCCGAGAGCTGGTGCGGGCGCCGCGCCGCGAACTGGCCGAGTTTCACGATGTCGAGGATGTCGGTGACGCGCGTGGCGATCTCGGAGCGCGACAGGCCCTTCTCCTGCTCGAGCCCGAACGCGATGTTCTTCTCCACCGTCATGTGCGGGAACAGGGCGTACGACTGGAACATCATGTTCACGGGCCGTTCGTAAGGCGGGATGTCCGCCATGTCCTGGCCGTCGAGATAGATGGCGCCGGAGCTCGGCGCCTCGAAGCCGGCCATCATGCGCAACAGTGTGGACTTGCCGCAGCCGGAACCGCCCAGCAGGCAGAAGATCTCCTTCTTGAAGATCTTCAGCGAAACGTTGTTGACGGCAACGAAGTCGCCGAATCGCTTGGTGATGTTCTCGAAGCGCACGTACGCCTCGGCGTGCGGATCACGCCATGGCTCGTGCTTCGTCTTGCTCTTGTCTACGCGTCGTTCCGCCGCTTGCATGGCAGACCCCCGTTGCAATGCCCTCTAACGAGGGAAGACTGCCGCCTCACTCAAGCGACGGCAGCCAGGTTCATTTGCCGGTACGGAAGCGCGTCCAACTGCGCGTCAGCGAACGAGTGAACTCCGCACTCTCGGGTAAATCCGGCACCAGTTTCGGCATGACCTCGGCGGTCGGGAAAATGCCGGGGTTGTTCTTCACGTCGGGGTTCACCAGCGGCCACGAGGCCGCGTTGCTGTTGGCGAAGCTGATGAAGTTGCTGTTCTTCGCGGCCACTTCGGCTCGCAGCATGTAGTCGATGAACAGGTGCGCGTTCTTCACGTGCGTCGCATCGCCGGGCACCGCCATGTTGTCGAAGAACATGACCGCGCCTTCCTTCGGGATGTTGTACTTGATCGTGAACGGCTTCTGCGCTTCTTCGGCGCGGCTCTTGGCCTGCAGCACGTCGCCCGACCAGCCGAGCGTCAGACAGACCTCGCCATTGGCGAGCTGCTCGATGTATGGCGCGGAATTGATGGACTTGATGAACGGGCGCACCGACATCAGTACCTTTTCGGCGGCGGCGAGATCTTCCGGCTTCTCCGAATTCGGGTCGCGACCCAGGTAGATGAGGACCGTGCCGACGATTTCCGACGGAGCGTCCAGGACCGTCACGCCGCACTTTGCGAACTTCGAGACCACCTTCGGATCCCAGAACATCGCGAAACTATCTACCGGCGCGTCCGGCATCGCGGCCTTGATCGCCTCCTCGTTGTAGGCGATGCCCGAGGTGCCCCACATGTAGTTCACCGCGTGCTCGTTGCCGGGGTCGAACACTTCGATGCGCTTCGTGATGTCGACGTCCAGGTTCTTGAGATTCGGCAGCTTCGACTTGTCGAGCTTCTGGTAGATGCCGGCCTTGATCTGGCGGGCGAGGAACGAGGCCGAGGGCACGACGACGTCGTAGCCGGTGCGGCCCGCGACGAGCTTCGTCTCGAGCAGCTCGTTGGAGTCCATGACTTCGTAGTTGACCTTGATGCCGGTCTCCTTGGTGAAGTCCTCGAGAACGGTGGGATCGATGTAATCCGACCAGTTGTAGACGTTGACGATCTTTTCCGGATCGGTGTCGACCGCGGGGGCCGCGCCTTCGACGGCGGGCGGCGGCGCCTCTTCCTTCTTGCCGCAGGCGATGAGGAGGAACAGACAGGAAGCCGAAACCAGAGCCGACAGGCTGCGCGTGGACATTTTTAGACCCCTAAAGTGATCGCGGCGTGAGACCCACACGGTCCGCGTCTTTGAAAGCGTTATAACCCGGCGACAGCGCTCATAGCCAGCCCTCGGCGCGCACCCAGGCGTGCGTTTCGTCCAGGGACCGCACTACTTTGGACAGTAGTTCGTCTATTTCGGCACGAGAGATGACCAGGGGAGGCGCGACGAACAACGTATCGCGCGTCGCCCGCATCACGAGGCCGTTGCGCGTGCAGATGTCGCGCATCTTCACACCCACCTCCCCGCGCGGTTCGAAGAACCGGCGGGAATTCCTGTCCGGCACGAGTTCGATCGCCGCCAGCAGGCCGACGCAGCGCGCCTCGCCGACCAGCGGATGCGACGCGAGCTCCCGCCAGCGGGCTGCTAGATAGGGCCCCACGTCCTCCCGCACCCGTTCCACGATGCGCTCGCGGCGGAAGATCTCGAGATTGGCGATGGCCACGGCGCAGGCCGCGGGGTGACCCGAATAGGTGAAACCATGGAAGAACTCGCCGCCCTTGTCGATGAGGACCTGCGCGACCCGGTCGCCCACCATGAGCCCGCCGATGGGTAGATAGCCTGACGACAGCGCCTTCGCCATGGTGAGGAAGTCGGGCCGGGTGCCGTAGTGCTCGCAGCCGAACCACTGACCCGTGCGGCCGAAACCGCAGATCACCTCGTCGGACGCGAGGAGGATGCCGTATTTGTCGACGATGCGCTGGATTTCCGGCCAGTACGTGCTGGGCGGTATCACCAGACCGCCCGCGCCCTGCACCGGCTCGCCGATGAAGGCGGCGATGCGCTCCGGGCCGATTTCCTCGATCGTCCGCTCCAATTCGCGGGCACAGCGCAACCCGAACTCTTCCGGCGTGAGATCGCCGCCCTCGCCGAACCAGTACGGCTGGTTGATGTGGACGATGCCGGGCACCGCGCCATCCGGGCCCAATTGTTCGTGCATCGGCTTCATGCCACCGAGGGAGGCGCCGGCGACCGTGCTGCCGTGGTAGCCGTTCCAGCGCGAAACGATGACGTTGCGGTTCGGCTGGCCCAGCAGCTGCCAGTAGCGGCGGACCAGGCGGATCAGGGTGTCGTTCGCCTCGCTGCCGGACCCCGTGTAGAAAACGTGGTTGAACTGGGGCGGCGTGACCTCCTTGAGGATCCGGGCGAGCTCGATCGCCGGCGTCGTCGTGCTCTGGAAGAAACTGTTGTAGTACGGCAGCTCCTGGAGCTGTCTGTAAGCAGACTCCGACAACTCCCGGCGCCCGTACCCGAGCGCCACGCACCACAGCCCGCTCATGCCGTCGAGGATCTTGTCGCCCTCGGAGGTGTAGATGTACACGCCCTCGGCGCGCGTGACGATTCGCGACCCGCGCGCCTGCAACGACTTGTGGTCGGTGAACGGGTGCAGGTAGTGGGCGCTGTCGAGCGTCTGCCAGTCGCGGGTCGTCAGGGCGACCTTGGGGTTCTGCACGCCTGTCATGTCCGCCGGCCCTCTCAGACGTTCAACAGGAGGTGCTCGCGTTCCCACGAGCTGATCACCTGGAGGAACACCTCGTACTCGGCTTCCTTGACGATGGTGTACGCCGAGATGAACGGGTCTCCCAGGATGCGGACGAGCGGTTCACAGCCGCGCAACTCCCGGATCGCGTCGTCGAGCGAACGCGGCAGCGAGAACGGCAGGTCGTGCGCCGATCCCGAGATCGGCTCCGAGGGCAACAACCCCTCGACCATGCCGAGGTAGCCACAGGCGAGCGACGTGGCCAAGGCGATGTACGGGTTCGCGTCCGCGCCCGCCAGACGGTTCTCCACGCGGCGGGCGTTGGCATCGGATGCCGGGACCCGCAATCCCGCGGTGCGATTGTCGTAGCCCCATTGCACGTTGATCGGCGCTAGCTGGAAGCGGCTGATGCGGCGATACGAGTTCACGTTAGGCGCGAGCAGCGCCATCGCCGCCGGCAGGTACTTTTGCAGGCCCGCGATGTGATTGAAAAAGAGCGGCGTCGGCGTGCCGTCCTCCTTGGAGAAGATGTTCTTCTTCGTCTTGCTGTCGACGATGCTCTGGTGAATGTGCATCGCGCTGCCTGGTTCCTTGGCATGCGGCTTGGCCATGAATGTCGCGTACATCTTGTGGCGCAGCGCCGCCTCGCGGGCCGTGCGCTTGAAGAGGAACGCCTGGTCCGCGAGATCGAGCGCATTGCCGTGCAGCAGGTTGATCTCCATCTGCGCGGCGCCGTCCTCGTGGATCAGCGTGTCGATCTCGATGTCCTGGTCCTCGCAGAACTGGTACATGTCGTCGAACAGCGGGTCGAACTCGTTGACCGCCGCGATGCTGTAGCTCTGGCGGCCGGGTTCGGCGCGCCCCGAACGGCCGACGGGCGGCTTGAGTGGATAGTCGGCGTCGATGTTCGGCTCCACGAGATAGAACTCGAGCTCGGGCGCCACCACCGGCTCCCAGCCGCGGTTCGCGTACAGCTCGAGGATGTGGCGCAGCACGCTGCGCGGCGCCATGCCCACGCGGCGTCCGTCCGCGTAGAAGCAGTCGTGGATCACCTGGCCCGTGGGCTCGGCGGCCCAGGGAACGCGGCGCACGGTCTTCGGGTCGGCCTTGAGCGTGATGTCGATCTCGGCCGGACTCATCGCCTTGTCGGTGTCGGGCGGATAGTCGCCCGTCACCGTCTGCAGGAAGATGCTCTCGGGGAGGCGCATGCCCTCCTCTTCGCCGAACTTCTCCGCGGGCATGATCTTGCCGCGCGCGATGCCCGCCATGTCGGGAATGATGGCCTCGACCTCGGAGATGCCGTGGTCCTTGAGAAATTGACGGATTTCGTTCGCCATGGGGGTCCTTAAGCTTCTTCAGCCTAACTATTCTTGTCGATTCGACGCGCCGCCCGCCCGAATTCGGCGAACAGCGCTCTTGAGAAATCGTTGGTCATCACCTGCCACTCGGGATGCCACTGCACGGCGAGCGCGAAGGTCGGCGCCGACTTCACGCGGAATGCCTCGATCAGGCCGTCCGGTGCGCGCGCCTCGATCGCGAGATCGGGGCCGAGACGGTCGACACCCTGCGAATGCAGCGAGTTGACCTGGATGCGATCGGCGCCGGCGAGCTTGCGCAGCAGCCCGCCGGGTTCGAGCACGACCTCGTGCGCCGGGGCGTACTGCACGTCGAGGGGCTCTTGCTTGTTTTCCCGGTGGTCGGCGAATCCGGCGATTTCCTGCACGCGTTGATGCAGCGTGCCGCCCAGAGCGACGTTCATCTCCTGGAAGCCGCGGCACACGCCGAGCACGGGTACGCCGGTCGAAATCGCACGCGGGATCAGGGACAGCGTCGTCGCGTCGCGATGCGGATCGTGAAGCGTGCCGGGCTCGCTCGGCGCGCCCGCGTAGCGCGCGGGCTCGACGTTCGACGGCGAACCCGTGAAGAAGATGCCGTCGACGCGCTCCAGGATCTCCGTGACGTCGAGCGGCGTCTCGAGCACCGGGATCATCAGCGGCAGACAATCGGCCGCCTGCACGACGGCGGCGATGTACTTCTCGCCGACCGCATGGAACGGATGCGGTCCGATCATGCGTCGATCGGCGGGAATGCCAATGACTGGGCGATTACTCATAAATCACGCTGACGTCCCGCGGACGGTATCCGTCGGTGTCTATTATCTTTTACGAACCCGCCGCACGACCGGGAGAGGGGGGGCCATTAGACCACAGCGAAGGGGGTGCCGGCTTGGGTCCCTGTCAGGGCGCAACCGGGCTGCGGGGGGCCGAAAATGGCCATTTCGTGTGTTTGCCGCGGCCCTGCTCCCCGGCATATCCTGCGGCGCCTCGACAAAATCCAGTGTCGAGAATAATAAACACCGAGACCCTCATGACCCGAGCGCCCGACCATGAGCTCGAACGCTTTCTCGCCGCATACCCGCAGGTGCGTTTCTTCGACGCTTTCGTGAACGACCTGAATACGATCGAGCGCGGCAAGCGCATCGATCGCGCCGGCATCGGCGGCGTGTTCAAGCGCGGCATGCCGCTGCCGGGCTCGATGTTCGCGCTCGACATCGAGGGCGGCACGGTCGAAGCCACGGGCCTGGGCTTTCAGGACGGCGATGCAGACCGCCCCTGCCTGCCGATCCCGGGCACGCTCGTGCCCGTGCCGTGGGCGGCCGACGTCGCGCAGGTGCAGCTGCGCATGTACGAGCACGATGGCCAACGCTTCTTCGGCGATCCGCGCGCGAAGCTCGAGCAGGTTCTGGAGCGGTACCGCGCGCTCGAGCTAACACCGGTCGTCGCCGCGGAGTACGAATTCTATCTCGTCGACGCCGAACGCCAGCCGGATGGCTTGCCGCAACCGCCGAAAGGTCCGCTGACCCGACGCCGCGAGTTCCGCGCGCAGATCAACTCGATGACCGATCTCAATGAATACTCGGAGCTGCTCGTCGCCATCGACGATGCCTGCCGCGCGCAGAGCGTGCCGGCGACCTCCGCGCTCGCCGAGTACGGACCGGGGCAGTACGAAGTGAATCTCGCGCACGCGCCCGATGCGCTGCGCGTGTGCGACGAAGCGCTGCGCTTCAAGCGGATCGTCAAGTCCGTGGCCCGCGCCCATGGTTGCGAAGCCACGTTCCTGCCGAAGCCGTACGCGGCGACGGCGGGCAGCGGGCTGCACTTGCACGTGAGTGTGCTCGACAAGGACGGCCGCAACATCTTCGCGGCCCCGACGCCGCTGGAGAGTGCGCCGCTGATGCACGCGATCGCCGGCACGCTCGCCTCGCTGGCGGACGGAATGGCGATCTGCGCACCCGGACCGAACTCTTACCGTCGATTCCGCAGCGAGGCCTACGTACCGCTGCATCCCACGTGGTCCATCAACAACCGCGGCTCCGCGGTACGTGTGCCCGCCTCCGATCCGGCGAACCTGCGCATCGAACACCGGCTCGCGGGAGCCGACGCGAATCCTTACCTGGTCGCCGCCTGGGTGCTGGCGGGAATCCACGATGGTCTGACTCGCCGCCTGCAGCCGCCGCCGGTGACGACGGGCAACGCATACGAGCAGGACGGAGAACCGCTGCCGCTGCAATGGGCCGCGGCGATCGACCGCTTCGCGGCGAGCCAGTTCGCGAGCCAGTATCTCGGCGCGGATTTCGTGAAGCTCTTCAGCATCGTCAAACGCGGCGAAATGGAAGACTTCAACGGCCACATCACGCCGCTCGAGATCGCGCGTTATCTCGGTCCCTTATGAATCGAGGTGCCGACGCCGGCAACTACTACTTCGCGAGCACGCCCGCGCAGGCGCCGTTCGCGCCGATCGCGGGCGAGACGCGCGCGGACGTGTGCGTCATCGGCGGCGGTATCTCCGGGTTGTCGGGCGCGCTGCATCTCGCGGAGCGCGGTTACCGCGTGACGCTGCTCGAGGCGCAGCACCTGGGCTTCGGCGGCTCGGGGCGCAGCGGCGGGCAATCCATCTTCGGATACGCCTGCGAACAGTCCACGCTCGAGAAAGCAGTCGGCAAGGCGGACGCCCGGCGGATGTGGGACATCTCGATCGAGGGCATGGAGCTGCAGCGCGCGCTCATCGGGAAGCATGCCATCGACTGCCATTACGTCCCGGGGCACATGATCGTCGGCAACAAGAGGCGGCACGAACATGCGTTGCGGGAGGAGATCGAGAACCTGGCGAGGAACTACGACTACCACTCGCTTCGGTTCGTCCCACGCGACGAACTGCTCACGCTGGTCGCGAGCAAACGCTACACGAGCGGCCTCCTCGACTCGAACGGCGGCCACCTGCACCCGTATCGCTACACGCGCGGCCTCGGCACCGCCGCTGCGCGCGCGGGCGTGACGATCCACGAGCACTCGGGGGTGACGCAGCTGGACGTCGCGCGGGACGCGACGGGCGACAGCGTGATCCGCACGGCCGCGGGCAGCGTGCGTGCGCGGCACGTGCTGGTCGCGGGTGGCGCGCTGCTGGGCCGGCTCGTGCCGTCGCTCGCGCGCAAGCTCATCGCCATCGGCACCTACGTCGCGGCCACCGAACCGCTCGGCGAACGCGTACGCTCGCTCATCACCAACAATGCCGCCGTCGCCGACATGAACTGGATCATCGACTATTTTCGCCGCTCCGATGATCACCGCCTGCTGTTCGGCGGGCGCGTGAGCTACTCGGGCATCGACCCCTTCGACTCCGCGCGCGTCCTGCGGACGCGCATCGCGGCGGTCTTTCCGCAGCTCGCGGACGCGCGCATCGAATACGCGTGGGGCGGTTTCCTCGACATCACGACCAACCGCGCGCCGCACTTCGGCCGTCTCGGTCCGAATGCCTGGTTCATCCAGGGTCTGTCGGGGCACGGCATGGTGATTTCCGGCATCGCCGGGAAGCTCGCGAGCGAGGCGATCGCAGGCAGCGACGAGCGGTTCGACCTCTTCGGGAAGATCCGCCACCCCGATTTCCCGGGCGGCCCGCTGTTCCGCCGGCCGGCGCTCGTGCTGGCAATGCTGTACTACCGCCTGCGCGACCTGCTCTGATGAACACTCCTCCGCTCGACTGGAGCCTCTATCTATCGGCGCTGCCGCTGCTGCTCGTGGCGGCCACGATCACGTGGCTCATTTCGCTGCCGATGCGCAACGTCTCCATCGTCGACTCGTTGTGGAGTCTCATGCTGTTCGCCGCCGGGGTGGTCTACGCGCTCGGCGCGGACCCGCGCTCGCCGCGCCTCGGACTCGTGCTGTGGCTGCTGGCCGTCTGGGCGTTGCGGCTCTCGGTGTACATCACCGCGCGCAACGCGGGCAAAGGCGAGGATCGTCGCTACCAGGAGATTCGGGCGCGTAACGAACCGCGGTTCGCCGTGAAGAGCCTGTACCTCGTGTTCTGGCTGCAGGCCCTGCTGGCCTGGGTGATCTCGCTGCCGCTGCTCGGCGCGTTCTCGAGCCTCAC
>CADEED010000009.1:20218-59041 GCA_902826225.1 uncultured Pseudomonadota bacterium
TCCTCGACGGGATCGGCGTCGCGCTGTGGATCGCGGGCTTCGTCTTCGAGGCCGGCGGCGACTGGCAGCTCGCGCGCTTCAAGCGGGATCCGGCCAACCAGGGCCAGGTCATGGATCGGGGGTTCTGGCGCTACACGCGTCACCCTAACTATTTCGGCGAGTTCTGCATCTGGTGGGGCTTCTACGCCTTCGCGCTGGCGGCCGGAGCCTGGTGGACACTGCCCGGTCCACTGCTGATGTCCTTCCTCCTGCTGCGGGTCTCCGGCGTCCGACTGCTCGAAAAGGACATCGGCAATCGTCGGCCGCTGTATGCCGACTACGTCTTGAAAACGAACGCTTTTTTCCCCGGCCCGCGCCGGAAATAGCCCTTAAGGCCACCCGGTCTCGGGCCGATAACGCTGGGAGACGACCCTAGTCGGCGCTATCAAGAAGAAGGCAAACCCATGGTCGAGGTCGATAAATCGCAGCGCGCGGCGCGCGCTCGTGAAGTGCGTCACGTCGTCGTGGCCCGGCTCACCGCGGGCATCCACCGGACATTCCGCTGGCTGCTCACCGCCCGGCGCATGGCGGCGGCGCAGCCCACGCGGAAATCCGCGTCGCTCAGCGTCATCCTTCGGCCGATCCCCGACACCCAGACATTCAGCAAACAGGCTGCCGCATGAATGCTCCCTCTCTCCACGTCCTGTTCGTCGACGACGAGCAGGCCATCCTCGACGGTCTGCGCAATTCCTTGCGTAAGGAGCGCAAACGCTGGGAGATGACGTTCGCGCTCGGCGGCCAGCAGGCCCTCGACGCGATGAAGCAGTCGCCCGCCGACGTCGTCATCACCGACATGCGCATGCCCGGGATGGACGGCGCCGAACTGCTGCGGCACATCCAGCGCAACTTTCCCGCGACGGCGCGCATCGTGCTGTCGGGACAGGCGGAGCGCGAGGCGATCATGCGCGCGCTGCCGGTGACCCATCAGTTCCTGCACAAGCCCTGCGACGGCGAGACGCTGCGCGCGGTCATAGAGCAGACGCATGCGTTGCACAAGCTCATGCAGAACCCGGCGCTGACGGCGCTCGTGGGCAAGCTCGAGCGGATCCCCGCGGTGCCGACGACGTACACCGAACTCTCGCGCCTGGCGCAGGATCCGAAGTCGGATGCCGGCTCGTTCGCGAAGGTCATCGAGGTGGACGCCGCCGTCTGCGCGAAGGTGCTGCAGCTCGTGAACTCGGCGTACTTTGGCCTCGGTCAGAAGATCGTGAGCATTCGGCCGGCCGTCGCGTATCTCGGCGTCGAGATCATAAAGTCGCTGGTACTGGGGAGCACGTCGTTCTCCGACAAGGCCATCAGCGAAGTGAAAGGGTTTTCGCCCCAACGCCTGCAGCATCACTCGATGCTCACGGCCGTGCTGGCGAAGAAGATCGTCGGTAACCCTGCGCTCGCGGACGCGGCGTTCACCGCCGGGCTGCTGCACGACATCGGCGCGCTGGTGCTGCTGCACGCGGCGCCGCCCGATTACGTGCGCGCGATCGACCGCAGCAAGAAGCTCAACGGAGACAGCGCGACGGCCGAGCGCGAGATCTTCGGCGTCACGCACGCCGAAGTCGGCGCCTATCTACTGGGACTGTGGGGAATTCCCTTCCCCATCGTCGAGGCCGTGGCGTTCCATCACCGGCCGAACGAGGTGCAGCCGGAGTCGCGGCCACTGGTCGCCGCCATCCACATGGCGAGCGGACTCATCGAGGAGATGACGGACGCCGACGCGCAGGCGCGCCCGAAGGGCGCGGACCTCGACGGCCGGGGGCGCATCGACGTGAGCTTCCTGCGCGATGCGGGTCTCGAAGACGCGTTCAGGAAGAGCCGCGGCGAAGCCGCGAAACTGCTGGGCAAGGTCGACAGTCACTGACGCAGGGCTCTACCATGGCGCTCCTTGCGAGGGGGTGTCATGCGAATCGATCGCGCCAAAGTCTCGATGGCCCTGGCCGGAGTGTCGGTGGGCGCGCTGGCGGCCTTGCTGCTCCCGCCGCCGGCAGGCGCGGCGAAGTCCGCGGGCCGCGATGGCCCGGCCGAAACGGCCGCCGTCGCCTTCCTCTCCTCGTTACCCTCCGAACTGCGCGCCAAGGCGAGCTTTCCGCTCGATTCTCCCGAGCGGCTGCGCTGGTTCTTCGTGCCACGCGATCGCGTCGGTGTCTCCCTGCTCGACCTGGACGGGGCGCAGAGCGAACACCTGGGGCCGCTGCTCGCGAGCGCCCTGAGTCCGGAAGGCCTGCTGACGGCGCGCGGCGTCATCAAGCACGAGAACATCCTGCGCCGGGTGGAAACTGAGGCCGGCATCGACGCGACGCGGCGTGATCCCGGACGCTACTTCACCAGCATCTTCGGCGCGCCCAGCGGCGCGACACCGTGGGCCTGGCGATTCGAGGGACATCACCTCTCGATGAACGTGACGCAGTTTCCCGGCAAATCGCCGGTCGTCGCGCCCTTCTTCGTCGGCGCGAATCCCGCCAGGGTGCCGAGTGGCCCGAATGCCGGCCTGCGGCTGCTCGCGGCCGAGGAGGATTACGGGCGTGAGCTCGTGCGCCTGCTGTCGGCGGAGCAGCGCAAGACGGCGATCATTCGCGACGAAGCCTTCTCCGACATCGTGACCGGTAATGACGTGACGGTGTCGGGCGTCGATCCCGCCGGCATCGCCGCCGCCGAGATGGCGCCCGCCGAGCGCGAGGCGCTGCGACGTCTGGTTTCCGTGTATCTCGACCGCCTGAATCTCGACGCCGCGCTCGAAGCGAAGCGCCGCATGGACAAGGCCGGGTTCGAGAAGGTGCGTTTTGCGTGGGCGGGAAGCCTCGAACCCGGCGAGAAGCACTACTACCGCATCCACGGGCCGACTCTGCTCATCGAGTATGACAACACGCAGAACGAGGCGAATCACATCCACACTGTGTATCGGGATCTCGATCGGGATTTCGGCGGCGACCCGCTGCGCGAGCACATCCGTCTATCGCATCGATAGGCGATTCCGAATGGCCGCGCGGGCACGCCATTCGTTAGACTCTCGCCCTCACGTGAGGAGACGACATGAGCAAGAAGAGCAGCGCGGCCATCGCCGCCGCACCGCAGATCGACATCGGCATCAAGAGCAAGGATCGCGAGAAGATCGCGCTCGGGTTGTCGCGCGTGCTGGCCGACACCTACTCGCTCTACCTCAAGACGCACAACTTCCACTGGAACGTGGAAGGTCCGATGTTCAACACGCTGCACCTGATGTTCATGGACCAGTACACCGAGCTGTGGAACGCGCTCGATGCGATCGCCGAGCGCATCCGCTCGCTGGGTTTCCCCGCACCCGGCACCGGCAAGGAATTCGCGAAGCTCACGTCGATCGAGGAGACGGACGGCGTCCCCGAGGCGCTCGAGATGGTGCGCCTGCTGGTCGCTGGGCATGAGGCCGTGGCGCGCACCGCGCGCGGCGCCTTTCCGGCGGCGGAGAAGGCCAGCGACGAATCCACCTGCGACCTCCTGACCCAGCGCCTGCAGATCCACGAAAAGACGGCGTGGATGCTGCGCAGCCTGCTCAAGTGATGGCGCGGACCAGGAAAATCGGGGCGGTCCCGGTTTTCCTGGCCATGCTCGTCGCCGGCTCGGCGCTGGCGGCCGGGCCGGCGAAGCTCAAGGTCGCCCTCACCTTCGACGACCTGCCGCTCAACGGCACGTTGTCGCAGGGGGCCAAGCAATCCGACTACGCACGCGACACGGTTGCCGTGCTCAAGAAGCACCGCATCCCGCCGTCTTACGGTTTCATCAACGCCAAGAAGCTCGAGCGCAATCCGGATGCGGCGCTCGGGCTCAAGATCTGGGTGGACGCGGGCCATCCGCTCGCCAACCACACGTACGACCACCTCGACTTCATCAAGAATTCCGTCGAGCAGTTCCAGCGAGAGATCGTTCGCAACGAGCCCGTGCTCGAGCTGCTGATGCCGCCCGAATTCGCCATGGGCCAGTTCAACTGGCGCTGGTTCCGCTACCCCTATCTTCACGAGGGTGACACGCTCGAGAAGCGCCGTGCCGTGCGCGTCTTCCTCGCGACGAACGGCTACCGCATCGCGCAGACCACGCTCGATTTCGGCGACTACTTCTACAACAGCGCGCACGCGCGCTGCGTGACGAAGCAGGATGCGGAGTCGATCCGCTGGCTGCGCGAGAGTTACCTGGCGGACGCGCGGGCGTTCATGCGCTACCAGGTCAAGTTGTCCCGCGATGCATTCGGGCGCGACATCAACCACGTGCTGTTGCTGCACCTCGGATCGTTCAGCTCGCACATCCTCCCCGATCTCTTCAAGCTGCTGAAAGAGGAGAACTTCGAGATCGTCACCCTCGAAGAAGCCCAATCCGATCCGATCTACGACATCGATCCCGACGTCGCCGATCGCGGCGGCACCCTCACCGACCTCGTGATGAAGTCGAAGAACATCCCCTGGCCGCCGGGTGAGCCCTCGAACCCGAGCGAGCGGCTGTTGGCGATTTGCGGCGACGGACCGCTCGACTCGCACTGACGGGGACATCCTTCGTTTCGTAGCAAACGGGGCAGACCTGCGTTGACGTCGAAGCGCCGGCCTCCGAATGAGTCCTTGTCTTCAGCCCGCGTAGAGATCGGCGAGGAGAGAGCGCCCGCGCGCCGGGTCGATGCCCCGTCAGGTGCGCCCTTTCAGATCGCCAACGGCGCGCAGCGAACGACGAGCGAACGCCAAGAATTGCCGTCGTCGGCAATTCTTGAAGCGCGATCTCTCCGCGGGCTGAAGACAAGGACTCATTCGGAGGCCGGCGCTACGGGTTGAGCGCCAGCACTGTCCCCGTTTGCCAGGAAACGAGGAACGCCCCATTACAGGCGGACGATCTTCCCTGTCGCCGCGGAATCGTACATCGCGCGCACCAGAGCCACCGCATTGCGCGCCTCGCGCCCCTCGATGAAGAACGGCCGGTTCTCGCGGATCCCGTCGATGAAATCCTGGATCTGCCGCACGTGGCCTTCGTTCTTGATCGCCATCGGGTTCGCCGCGCCGGAGCCGAAGCTGCCCTGTTGCGCGGCATCGCGGATCTCGGCATCGCCGGGCTGATCCACGCGGAAATCCCACTTCGCGATGTCGTCGTCTTCGAGCAGCACCGAGCCGTTCTCGCCGCACAGCTCGATGCGGCGCGACCAGCCGGGCCACGCCGCCGTCGTGCCTTCGATGGTGCCGAAAGCACCACTGCCGAACTTCAGCGCCGCCACGCAGGTGTCTTCCGATTCGATCCGGTGCACGCGCTGCGTGTACCACGCGAACACTTCGACCGGCATGCCGGCAAACCACTGCAGCAGGTCCACGCCGTGGATCGCCTGGTTGATGATCACACCACCACCATCCTCCGAGATCTTCCCCTTCCAGCCGGTGTAGTACTCGGAGGTGCGGTGCCACTTCACGTAGCAGCTGGCGAGCACCATGCGTCCGAAGCGGCCGTTGTCGATCGCGGCCTTGATCGCGCGCGCGGCATCGCCGAAGCGTGCCTGGAATATCGACCCGATACGCACGCCGGCCTTGCCGGCCTCCGCCAGGATGTGGTCGGTCCCTTCGACGGTCGAATCGAGCGGCTTCTCGATCATGAGATGTTTGCCGGCGCGGATCGCGGCGAGCGCCGGCTCGAGGTGCAACGCGGACGGCGTCGTGATGCATACCGCATCGACGCCCGGTTGGCGCAGGAGTTCCTGCACGCTGTCGCTCGCAAAGCCGATGCCGTGCTCTTCCGCGAAGGCCTCGGCGCTCGCGCGCTTGCGGCTCACGACGCCCACGAGACTTCCGCCCGTGGACGCCGCCACGGCCTGCGCGTGGTACTTCGCAATCGCCCCTGCGCCGATGAACCCGAACCCGAGCGCCTTCTTCATGCTAGCGGGCCAGCGCCTGCGGATCGTTGTGATACACGGCGTCGCGGAATGCCTTGTGCAACCCGACCTTGTCGAAAGGCCGCATTTGCGTGAACAGCACCGCGGCAATGTTGTTCTTGGGGTCGACCCAGAAGACTGTGCTCGCCGCGCCATCCCAGAAAAACTCGCCGACGGCTCCCGATGCCTCGTTCGCGTCCCTGGGTGGCCCGACGCGGACGGCGAAGTCGATGCCGAATCCGACCTGGCCCTTGCCCGGCAGCCACGAAGTCTCCGTGGCTTCCTTCGGCAGCGCGTTCGTCGCCATGAGCTTCACGGTCTCGGGCTTCAGGATCCGCGCGCGGTCGAGCTTGCCGCCGCCGAGCAGCATGCGCGCGAACTTCATGTAGTCGTCGATCGTGGATACGAGACCGGAGCTGCCGCCCTTGTATGGCCAATCGGCGCCGTTGAACTTGTACGCTTCCTCGTCCGTCTGGCGCGTGAACGTGCCGTCTTCATTGCGCGTGTACATGGCCGCGAGTCTCGACCGGTCCGGGTCCGTCGGCAGGATCGCGTAGCGCGTCGTCGTCATCTCGAGCGGCTTGAAGATGTGCAGGTCGAGAAGCCTGTCGAACGGCACGCCGGAGAGCTTCTGCGCGAGCGCCGCCTGCACGTCGACGGCGTCGGAGTAGCGCCATTGCGTGCCGGGCTCGTAGCCGAGCGGAATGCTTGCGATCTTCTGCGACACCTCGGGGAGCGTCGTTTCGTAGCTGCTGCGGGGCCCGGCCGCCTTGTACAGCTCGCCGACGTTCGGATCCGACTCGCCGCCGAAGCCGGCCGTGTGGCGCATGATGTCGCGCACGGTGATCGGCCGCTTCGGGGGCGCGAACTTCGGCTGGCCGTTCGCATCCCGGCCGGCGTACACGCGTACGTCCGCGTACTCCGGCAGGTAGATCGCGAGCGGCGCGTCGAGTTCGAATTTTCCCCGCTCGAAGAGCTTCATGAGCGCTACGCCGGTTACCGGCTTGGTCATCGAGAAGATCTGCACGATGGTGTCGCGCGCCATCGGCTTGTTGTTCTCGCGGTCCGCGAAACCGAACGCGCCGAAGTAGGCTTCCTTGCCGTGCTCGAACACGAGCGCGGAGACGCCGACGATCTTCTGGCTGTCGACGAGACCCTTGAGGGCGGAGTCGATCACCGCGGGAGCGATGATGGACGGAGGGGGTGGCGGCGGTTGGGGTGGCTGCGGCTGGGGCGCGGCCGGGCTGGTCTGTGCCGATGCTGCTCCGATGGACAACGCCATCAGGGCTACGAGCGCCGAGACCCTGGCGAACTTGCACTTCATTGAAACCCCTTCGTAAGAACTAACTAGTGTGCCACCGCGATCACGCGGTACAGATTGTCCAGCGTCGGCATCGGCACGCCGGCTTGGCGGCCCTTCTCGAGTGCGTAGCCCAGCGTTTCCTCGTATTCCAGGCGGCTGCCGCGCAGCACGTCCTGTTGCGCCGACATGCGATGCTCCGGCGACTTTTCGAGAAAGTTCTGGCCGATGCCGCGCACGATTTCGATGGCCTCCGCGTCGCTCGCGCGCGCGATGTTCGGCACGGGGAGCGGCGATCCGTCGACGAGTTCGATGCCCAACGCCTTCGCCAGCGCCGCGGTCTCGCGCGCGATGCGTACGATGACGAGCGCGCTGCGCGGATCCATGAGGAATTTCCACGTGATCTGCCGAGTCAGGACTGCGAGCGGGAACTGTGCGACCCAGCCCGTGAACTTCGACCACTCGCGCGTTCGGATATCGGGCGCCGCCTGGGCGCGCACGCCGGCGGCATCGATGAGGTGCGCGAGTTCCTCGACGCGCGGGCTCAGCCCACCCTTCTCTTCCCCGACGTGCAGGCAGACATTGCGGGTGAACTTCACTTCGCCGTTCGCGAGCAGCTCGCCCGAAAAGTCCGCCACCGCGCCGAGCACGCGCGAGAAGCCGAACACGCGCGTGAGCAGCTCGTTCTTGAGGACGCCGTTCTGAACGGAGAACGCGAGGTTCAGGCGTACGTGCGCGAGCGATTGCAGCGCCTGCGCGGTGTCGATCGCCTTCGTCGCGACGATCAGCGTGTCCGTTTCGAGCAGCTTCTTCGGGTCGTCGATGACATTGGGCCGCGCCTTGAGATCGGACAGGCCGTTGAGAACGAGTCCCTGGCGCTGCAGCGTCCGCGCGCGCTCACCGCGCGCGATCATGACGACCTCATGCCCGGCGCGGGACAGGTGCGCGCCCAGGATGGTGCCGAGCGCACCCGCGCCGAGGATGGCGAACTTCATCGGCGCGAGACCCGCCCGGCGGCTATTTCTTTCGGTATCGCTCGAACCACGCGAGGATGTTATCCACCTTCGCGATCAGATTCGACGGGCGCGACACCATGCCGTGCGACGCCTCGGGGATACGCACCATCATCGTGTCCACCTTGCGCAGTTTGAGCGCCTGGTAGTACTGCTCCGACTCGCCGATGGGCGTGCGGTAGTCGGCTTCGCCCGTCAGCAGCATGGTGGGCGTCTTCACGTTGCCCACCAGTGACAGCGGCGAGCGCTTCCAGTACGCCTCCGGCTGCTCCCAGGGCTGCGCGCCGAACCAGTACTTGTAGAAGAACGGAGTGACATCGGAGGTCAGCACGAAGCTCGACCAGTTGATGACGGGCTTCGCGACCACCGCGCCGCGGAAGCGATCCGTCTTGCCGACGATCCACGCCGTGAGCACGCCGCCGCCCGAGCCGCCCGTGACGAAGAGATTCTGCTCATCGACGTAGCCGGTCTTCAGCAGTTCATCGACGCCCGACATCAGATCGTCGTAGTCGTTGCCAGGATAGGCGTGGTGGATGAGGTTGCCGAACTCCTCGCCGTAGCTCGTGCTGCCCCGCGGGTTCGTGTAGAGCACGACGTATCCCGCGGCCGCCATGAGCTGCAGTTCGGTGCTGTAGTTGGGACCGTAGGCCGTGAACGGGCCGCCGTGGATCTCGAGGATCAACGGGTACTTCTTCGACGCGTCGAAGTCCGGCGGCGTGATGACCCAGCCCTGGATCTCGCGCTGGTCTGCGCTGCTCTTCCAGGAGATCTCCTGCACCGCGCCGAGCGTCTTGTTGCCGAACAGGTCGTCGTTGAGCGCGGTCAGCGTGCGCGTGGCGCCGTTCATCGCGACCGCGACGTCCGCGGGTCGCGACGGCGAGTTCACCGTGAACGCGACACGCCCATTGCGCGCGACGCTGTACATGCCCGAGGTGTACGGGCGGCCGAGATCCGTGCCACCGAGCCCCTCCGCGAGCGTGCTCACCTTGCCGTCGAGCGTCGCGACTCCAAGCTTCTTCACGCCGCGCTCGTCGAACGCGAAGTAGAGGCTGCGATTGTCGGCGCCCCACTTCGGATTCTCGATGTCGCGATCGAAGCTCGCGGTGACAACGCGCGAGTTCTGGCCGTCGATGTCGGCCACATAGAGATGGGTCACCTGGTAGCCCTGCAGCTTGTCGTCGAAGCCGAGGTACGCGATGCGTTTGCCGTCGGGCGAAACCACCGGCGAGTTGTCGGGACCGTCACGGCTCGTCAGCTGCTGGAGCTTGAGCGTCTGGAGATCGACGGAGTAGACCTCGCTCTCGATGGGATCGAGCTCCCAGTCGTCGGCGCGATTTGCCGAGAACACCACGCGCTTGCCATCCGGCGAGAACGACAGTGGGCCGTTGTGATGGAAGTTGCCGTCCGTGACCTGGCGCGGCGTGCCGCCTTCGGCCGACACGACGAACACGTGGCTGTAGCCATTCTCGAGATAGCCCTCGCCATCCGCGCGGTAGACCATGCTGTCCACCACCTTGACGGGCGGCGCCCATTGCGCGCCTTCCGGCTTGGGCGGCGCCTTGGCGAGAGGAGCCTTGTCGTAGGGCACGAGTTGCGTGAACGCGATCGACTTGCCGTCGGGCGACCAGGCGATGGCGCCCGGCGCCTTGACGAGATTCGTGAGGAGCGCCGTCTGTCCGGAGTCCATCCAGCGCACGTACAGCTGAGGACTGCCGTCGGCGGCGGACACATAGGCGAGCCGCGCGCCGTCGGGCGACCAGCGCGGCGACATGAAATTCTTCGCTTCGGAGCGCAGCGGCCGGTTGTTAGACCCGTCGGCGTTCACCACCCACAGGTTGCGGCGCGCGCGGTCCGACATGATGTCGTAACTGGTTCGCACGTACACGATGCGGTTGCCGTCGGGCGAAATCTGCACGTCGTCCGCGTATTCGAGCTGGAACACGTCGATGGAGTGCAGACGGCGCGATTCGGGCATGTCGGCCGCGCCTGCGGCGAACGACAGGAAAACCGCGACCGCACCGAGCGCGGCTGGGACGATGAATTTCATGAACGGCACCTCGAAGGAGAGGCCGCTACTCTAACCGAGTCGCCACCCGGCGAAACGGGACCGACGGCCTTTTTGGGTCCGGACGTTGACCTGGAACGACGGATCGACTTCAGGGTTGCTAGAAGCGCGTCAGCCCAGCTTGGCGGACAGCGAAATCTTCGCGTTCAGCACCTTCGACACGGGGCAACCGGCCTTCGTCTGCTCGGCGATTTCCTGGAACGCCCGGTCGTCGATGTTCGGCACCTTCGCGACACAGACGAGATCGCTGTGCGTGATGGCGAAGCCATCGCCCACCTTCTCGAGCCGCACCGCGGCCTCGGTCTGGATCGAATCGGGCGTGAAGCCCGCCTTGCCGAGCCCCGCCGACAGCGCCATCGTGAAGCATGCGGCGTGCGCGGCGGCGATCAATTCCTCCGGGTTGGTGCCCGGTCCATCCTCGAAGCGCGCCTTGAAGCCGAAAGGCGCATTGCGGAGCACGCCGGTTTCCGTCGAGACGTCACCGACGCCGTTCTTGAGATCGCCTTTCCACTGCGCCGAACCTTTCTTGATCATGCGGGATTCTCCAATTCGTAACACTGGTGGATGCGCGGGTTGCGTTCGAAGTCCTTCGGCAATGTCGCGCGCGTGATATCCGTGACCTTGTACCGTTCCCCGACCGACGCGTCCATCCTGAACTTCTGCGCGTTGTTCGAGAACACTAGCTTTCCGCCGGGCGCGAGCAGCGTCATGCAATGGTCGATGAGCGCCGCGTGATCGCGCTGCACGTCGAGGATGTCGTCCATGCGTTTGCTGTTCGAGAACGTCGGTGGATCGAGGAACACGAGATCGAACTGCCGCCGTTCCGCGACGGCCGTCTTGAGCCAGGCGATGCAGTCATCCTGCACGAACTGATGTTGCGGGCCCGAAAAGCCGTTGACTGCCAGATTTCGCCGCGCCCAGTCGAGGTATGTGGCCGACATGTCGACCGTCGTCGTCTCCCGCGCCCGTCCGGCGGCGGCATAGACCGTGGCGCTGCCCGTGTACGCGAACAGGTTGAGGAAGCGCGCCCGCGAGGCCGCGTCGCGTAGTCGCGCGCGCGTGATGCGGTGATCCAGGAACAACCCGGTGTCGAGGTAGTCGGTGAAGTTCACCCAGAACCGGAGCCCGGCCTCTGCGACCAGCCGGAACTCGCCGCTCTCGCCCAACTTTTCGTACTGCTCGCCGCGCGCGTTGCGCCGGCGCTGGCGCAGGTGGATGTTCTGCGCGGGCACACCCGCCGCCGCCGGCAGTGCGGCGAGCGCCTCGTTGCGCCGGCGCTGCACCGCCTCGGGCTCGATCGTCTTCGGCGCGGCGTATTCCTGGACATTCAGCCAGACGCGTTCGCCATCGGCCTCTGCGTACCGGTCGATGGCGAACGAGTACTCGGGCATGTCGGCATCGTAGATGCGGAAGCACGTGACGCCCGCACGCGCCGCCCACTTCTCGAGCGTCTTGAGATTCTTCGCGATGCGATTGGCGAACATCTTTGCGCCCGGCGATTCGGCGAGTGACTGATCGATGCGCACGCTGTGGCCCTTGTGGATCAGCGTCTTCTCGGTCTGCGCCGACACGTGCAGCCGCAGCAGGCGGCATTCGAGCGCGCCGTTCCACACGGTGTGCACGCGCTCCGCGCGGATGCCGAGTTCGAGCCCGGCATCGGGCGAGCCCGCCAGGATCGCCGCGTTCCACCCGGCGAAATGGGAGCGCATCACTTCGCCGAGCTGCTTCATGGCGGCGCGCGCGGTGTCGCGGTCGGCGAGCCGCACGCCATACGGCGGATTGGTCGCGAGAAAGCCGGCGCCCTCCTTCGCGGGCCGTGCCTCCACGAGCTCGCCGCGCTCGAAATTCGTGAACGCCGCGACGCCCGCCCGCTCGGCGTTGTCGCGCGCCGCGGGCAGCACGGAAGCATCCGCGTCCCTGCCACGCAACGCGATGGCCGGCACACGCTCGCGCGCGAGCGCGTCGCGCTTGATGGATTCCCAGGCGACGCGATCGTGCCCGAGCCAGCCGAAGAACCCGAAATAGTGCCGCCGCGCGCCGGGCGCAATGTCGGCGGCGATCATCGCGGCTTCGATGACGAGGGTCCCCGAGCCGCACATCGGGTCGAGAAACTCGCTCGCCTCCTTGCACTTCTCGTCCCAGCCCGCGCGGAGCAGCAGACCCGCCGCGAGGTTCTCGCGCAGCGGCGCCTCGCCTGCCTGCGTGCGATAGCCGCGCCGGTGCAGGCCTTCGCCGGAAAGATCCAGCGAGACCGTGACCTTGGGGCCGTTCGCATGGGCGTGCACGCGCACTGCGGGCCGTTCGGGAGAGATGTCGGGCCGGCGGCCAGTCGCGTCTCGCAGCTGGTCGCAGATGCCGTCCTTGAGACGCAGTGCGCCGAAGCGCGTGTGCGTGATCGCCGGGTGCTTGCCCGAGAAGTCGCAGGCGAGCGTCCGCGCAGGGTCGATATGCGCGCGCCAGTCGACGGCGCGCACCGCGTCGTAGAAAGCCGCGTCCGTGGCTGCCTCGAACTGAACGACCACGAGGAATACGCGCGCGGCCACGCGCGACTCCAGGCACGCGCGATACGCGACGGCCAGCGGGCCGGCGAATTCCACGCCCAGCGCGCGCTCGCGCACGTCCGCGGCGCCGAATGCCTTGAGCTCGCGGGCCAGCAGGTCGCCGCAGCCGCGCGGCGCGGAAGCCACGAACCGGTGAACCGCGCCGGCTTGCGACTCTTCTTCCGTCATTTCAACTTCACCAGCAACTTCATGGCCTCCACTTCGAGGTCCGCGATCCTGAGACAGCGCGCAGCCGCGTCGCGCAGCAGCGCGGGATCGCGCTCCAAGCCCGCGGACTCGATGGCGGCGGCCACCGCGGCCCACCCGGCGGCCGATTCGGCAAACAGTTCCTGGGCTCGATCGAGTCCCGGTTGGGCGCCCACATGCTCGCGCGCCTCGCGCAGGAAGTCGCGATAGAAATTCCGGAACAGCGAACCGCCGGTGCCCGCCTTCTCCATGAGCAGCGCGGACAGTCCGAGGTCGGCGGCCGGCTGTTTCGCGATCTCGAGCCAGCGTGGCAGGGATTCCGCGAGCTTGTGGATGCCGAGATACGCAGCGCCCTTGAAGGCAGGCGATAGATAGTCGCGGGCATTGGCGCGGATCGCCGCCACGACCGCCCGCGAGAGGTCGGGCGGACGTTTCGGCGCCGCGATGGTCCAGCTGCGCGCCTTCGCCGCCATCGGGCCCCTGGCGAAACGCGCGGCTTCCAGGTTGCGGCGCGAGGTCCGTTGCGCGGATCCCTGCGGCGCGGTATCGACGACGAGCACGTGCTCGCCGTCGATGCCATAAGCCGCCACGAAGTGCCCGGCGAAATGCACCGGCCGCGAGAAATACTCGAGGTGGAAGCAGTCGAGCTGCAGCCCGACAGGCCGACCCACTTTCAGCGATTTTTCGAGCGCGTTCCAGGCTTTCGGTTTCGAGCCGGTTTCCGCGGCGTCGCATGGCAACCCGAGATTCCGGCACAACGAACTCGTGAGCGCGAAAGGCTTCACGCGGCCACCGACGAAAGGCAGCGGCAGCGAGCCCAGGTTGATGAAGATGAAGCCGAGCCCCTCGCCGAGGCCGAAGAGCATGGGTTCCGTGAGGCGAACACCGGCCGCGCCCAGCAAACTACCGGTGGCGACGGTCTCGCAATGCTGGCCGATGAACGGCTCGAAGCCCGGCACGGCCACCGGCGTCATGGACGCGGCATCGGCACGGGGCGGTATCGCGGCTCGCGCAGCCAGCGCGTGAGGATCCGGTAGCTGTCCATGTCGAACCCGCCGCGGCGCGCATGCGCGCACAGCCTCTGGAAATCTTCCGGCTCGCAGGCCTGGTTGCCTGGTTCGATCGTCGCGAGGTGTTGCCAGCCGTCGACGACATGGAACTGCGCACGCTCGCCGGCGCCTTCCCGCACGAGCATCGGACCAGCGTGCTGCCACGGCTCGAGCCGCAAAGGCATCATCTTCACCTTCACGCGCGCGAGATGCAGTGCGCGCCGCTCCTTGCCGACGCAGGCGCCATTGCAGCGCCCCACCTGGTGCCCGAAACACGAACCGGCGCCGGACTCCAGGCCGAGCAGTTTGAAACACCAGCGGTTTTCGCGCGCCAGCCCTTCGAGCGCCTTCCTGGCATCGCGCTCGCTGCGATAGGTGCCGAACGCGTCGCCCGAACTCAGCACCGCCCCATCCAGCTCGACCAGCTTCGGGGGCGCGTCGTTGCCGCCGAACAACCAGGTGAGCCTCTCGCCGTCGCTGCGCAGCTGACGGTTGTAGACCGGCTGCCGCTCGCGGATCTCGCGTGCCTCGAGCAGCGAGGCGCCCAGCTCGCCAGCCGTCTCCGTCCATTCGACGCGCTTCACCTGCGCGGCAAGCTTCAGCGACTTCGCGTCGCTCGCGCCGCCGCGGAAATGATCGAGCACGCGCTCGCGCAGGATGTTGGCCTTGCCGATGTAGAGCAGGGACTCGTGGCCTTCGACCCCGGCGCCAAAGAAGCGGTACACGCCCGGCGCTTCCGGCAGATCGTCGGCGAGGTCGGAGGACAGCGCCGCGGGCAGCGTGGCGCGCAAGGAGGCGCGATCCATGGCCGCCTGCAATGCCTCTGCCGCGTGTTCGCCGCGAACGCGCTGCCAGAACTGCCAGAGCACCTGCGCGTCGGGCATGGCACGGTGCCGGTTTTCCACGACGATGCCGTGTTTCTCCATGACCGAGTCGAGATTGTGGCGCGGCATTTCCGGATAGAGGGCGCGCGACAACCTCACCGTGCACATCGACGGGCTGCGCCAGTCGCTCTCCAGCCGCGCGAACTCCCGGCGGATGAAACCATAGTCGAAACGCACGTTGTGCGCGACGAACAGGCGGCCCGCGAGCCGCGCGCGCAACTCCCGCGCGATGTCCGCGAACGCAGGGGCATCGGTGAGCATGTCACTGTCGATGCCCGTGAGCGCCGTGATGCCGGCCGGCACGCGCAATCCCGGGTTCACGAGGCTCTGCCACTCGAAGTCGAGCTGCCCGCCCGTGACCCCGATGACCGCCACGTCGATGATCCGGTGCACGCCCGGATATCCACCGGTCGTTTCGATGTCGACGAAGGCGAGCGGGACGTCGGGCGATACGGTTAGCTCAGTTCGATCCACGTGGTCTTGAGCTCGGTGTACTTGTCGAGCGCGTGCAGCGACTTGTCGCGCCCTATCCCCGACTGCTTGTAACCGCCGAAGGGTACGGTGATGTCGTCCGCGTCGTAGCAGTTCACGTAGACGGTGCCGGCACGCAATGCGCGCGCCGTGCGGTGCGCGACGTTGATGTCGCGAGTCCAGACCGCGGCGGCCAGCCCGTACTCCACGTCGTTCGCGATCTCGATGGCTTCTTCCGCCGTCTTGAACGAGATCGTCGCCAGCACGGGGCCGAAGATCTCCTCGCGCGCGATGCGCATCTGGGGACGCACCCCGTCGAACACCGTCGGCTCGACGAAGTAGCCGCCGGTTTCCGCGAGCACGCGCGAGCCGCCGAACGCGACTTTCGCGCCGTCCGCCTTGCCGACGTCGATGTACGACAGCACTCGCTTCATCTGCACCTCGTCGACGATGGCACCCAGCTTCGTGTCGGGATCGAGCGGATCGCCCGGCGTCATGGACTTTCCGATCGTCGCGATCGTCTCCAGCATCCGGTCCTTGATAGACTCCTGCACGAGCAGGCGTGACCCCGCAGAACACATCTCGCCCTGGTTGAAGAAGATGGCGAACGCCGCGGCTTTCGCGGCTTTCTCGATGTCGGGCGCGTCGGCCATCACGATGTTCGGCGATTTGCCGCCGCACTCCAGCGACACCTTCTTGAGGTTCGACTGGGCGGCGAGCTGCATCACGGTCTTGCCGGTCGCGGTGGAGCCGGTGAACGTGATGCAGTCGATGTCCATGTGCGCGGCGAGCGCCTTGCCGGCCGTGTGGCCGAACCCGGGTACCACGTTGAACACGCCCTCGGGCAGTCCGGCCTCGACGGCGAGCTCGGCGATGCGCAGCGCCGTCAGCGGCGACTTCTCCGACGGCTTCAGCACGAGCGAATTGCCCGTCGCCAGGACCGGGCCGATCTTCCATGACGACATCAGCAGCGGGAAATTCCACGGCACGATCGCGCCGATGACGCCCATTGCCTCGCGGGTGATGGTCGCGAGCGCGTTCGGACCCGTCGGCGCCACTTCGTCGTAAACCTTGTCGATGGCTTCGGCGTACCAGCGGATGCAGTTCGCGGCCGAGGGGATGTCGACGGCGAGGCTGTCGCCGATGGGCTTGCCCATGTCCAAGGTCTCGAGCAGCGCGAGTTCCTCCCGGTGGACGAGCATCAGATCGGCGAGCTTGAGCAGCACTTTCTTGCGCGCCTTCGGCGGCTGGTGCACCCAGCTGCCCTTGCGGAACGCGGCCCGCGCGCTCGCCACCGCGCGGTCGATGTCCGCGAGGTCGCCGGACGCGACGGCGCCGAGAGACTTGCCCGTGGCGGGGTTGATGTTGTCGAACGTGGCGCCGCTCGCGGCCGGAGCGAACTTCCCGTCGATGAAGATCTGCGAGCGCGGCTGCAGCGCGGCGGCGCGCTCTTGCCATTGCGAGGCCGAAACCGTGGGGACTGCGGACATGGTTACCAGCTAGAAAGTGGGCGGCGTGGAGGCGGAGATGATCTCACACACCTCGCGGCCGACATTGCGGAAACGGTGCGGCGTGGCGCTGGTGAAATAGTAGGCGTCGCCGGCCCCCAGCACGCGCGACTGCCCGCCGACGGTGAGCTCGATCTTGCCACGCACGACTACCCCGCCCTCCTCGCCGCGGTGCGAGATCATCTCGTCGCCGGTGGCCGCGCCGGGCTCGTAGCGCTCATGAAGGACGGTGAGCTGGCGGCCGGGGCGTTGCGCGGCCACGAGACGCAGCGACGCACCCTCGCCGCCGATCTCGACCAGCTCGTCGGCCGCGTAGAACACCTGCGCGGCGTGGTTCACGTCCAGCGTGAAGAACTCCGCCATCGACAGCGGCACCCCGTCGAGGACCTTCTTGAGCGAGCCCACCGACGGGCTCACGCGATTCTGCTCGATCAGGGAGATCAGCCCGTTCGTGACCCCCGCGCGGCGCGCGAGCTCGCGCTGCGAGAGGCCGTGCAGCTCCCGGACATGTTTGAGGCGCGCGCCGACGTCGATGCTCATGGCCGCCAATTGGGCTGCGGATTTATGATGCCGTCAACCCGGAGCACCCATGACCGCCCACCCGACCCCCACAGCTTCCAACCTCGACGCCTACTGGATGCCGTTCACGGCGAACCGGCAGTTCAAGGACAAGCCGCGCCTGCTCGCGCGGGCGTCCGGCATGTACTACGAAACGACGGACGGCCGGCGGATCCTCGACGGCGTCGCGGGCCTGTGGTGTGTCAACGCCGGTCACGGCCGCCGCGAGATCACCGAGGCAGTCGCGCGGCAGCTCGAGATCATGGACTACGCGCCGCCGTTCCAGATGGGGCACCCGGCCGCATTCGAACTCGCGAACGCCCTGGTCGCGCTCGCGCCCGGGCTCGATCACGTGTTCTTCACGAATTCCGGATCCGAGTCCGTCGACACCGCGCTCAAGATCGCGCTGGCTTACCACCGCGCGAAAGGTGACGCGACGCGGACGCGGTTGTTAGGCCGCGAGCGCGGTTACCACGGTGTCGGCTTCGGCGGCATCAGCGTCGGCGGCATGGTTGCGAATCGCAAGGCATGGCCGACGGCGATGATCCCCGGGGTCGACCATCTCGCTCACACGCACGACATCAAGCGCAACGCGTTCTCGCGCGGGCTCCCGGCGCACGGCGTGGAACTCGCCGACGATCTCGAGCGGCTGGTGGCGCTGCACGACGCGTCGACCATCGCCGCGGTGATCGTCGAGCCGATCGCGGGATCGACGGGCGTGGTGTTGCCGCCGGCGGGCTACCTCCAGCGCCTGCGCCAGATCTGCGACAGGCACGGCATCCTGCTGATCTTCGACGAAGTGATCACGGGCTTCGGCCGCACCGGCTCGCCGTTCGCGGCGCGGGAATTCGGCGTGACGCCCGACATCATCACGACGGCGAAGGGGCTCACGAACGGGGCGATCCCGATGGGCGCTGTGCTCGTCTCGAAGAAGATCTACGACGCGTTCATGCAGGGCCCGGCGGGTATCGAGCTGTTCCACGGCTACACGTATTCCGCTCACCCGGTGGCATGCGTCGCCGGTCTCGCGACGCTCTCTATCTACCAGCGGGAAGGCCTGCTGACGCGCGCGAAGGAAATGGCGCCGGCGTTCGAAAACGTCGTGCACTCACTGCGCGGCCTGCCGCACGTCATCGATGTCCGCAACTACGGTCTGGTCGCGGGCATCGAGCTCGAACCGATCGCCGGCTCACCGGGCAAGCGCGCGTTCGACGTGTACCTGAAGTGCTTCGAACGCGGCCTGCTGATCCGCACCACGGGCGACATCATCGCGCTCTCGCCGGCCCTGACGATCGAGCAGAAGCACATCGATGAACTGATCGAAACCCTGTCCACGGCGCTGAAGTAGAGGGGGACCATTCCTCGTTTCCTGGCAAACGGGGACAGTGCTGGCGCTCAACCCGTAGCGCCGGCCTCCGAATGAGTCCTTGTCTTCAGCCCGCGGAGAGATCGCGCTTCAAGAATTGCCGACGACGGCAATTCTTGGCGTTCGCTCGTCGTTCGCTGCGCGCCGTTGGCGATCTGAAAGGGCGCACCTGACGGGGCATCGACCCGGCGCGCGGGCGCTCTCTCCTCGCCGATCTCTACGCGGGCTGAAGACAAGGACTCATTCGGAGGCCGGCGCTTCGACGTCAACGCAGGTCTGTCCCCGTTTGCCAGGAAACGAGGAATGGTCCCCCTTCACGCCATCGCGGCGACTGGCCCGAGTCGCCTCGCGAATTCCCGGCGCAACAGCAGATAGGCCACCACCGCCTGCAGGAACATGCTGAACACCGACAGGTACCACACATGCACCAGCTCGAAGCCCGGCTGCCGGGCGAGCCACAGGATCGGGACGATGAAGATGAACAGCCGGATCACGCTCGAGCTGATCGTCGGCCACGTGTTCCCCAGCCCCTGGAACATCGACGAGCAGCTGAAGATGATGCCGTTCGCCGCGAAGTTCCACGACGTGATCATGAGCATCGTCGCGCCGATCGCGACCACCGATTCCTCGTACGTGAAGATGTGCATCAGCAGGTGTGAGCCGAACTGACAGAACACCGTGAGCGCCCCCATGATCACGACGCTCGCCCCGACCGTCCAGCGGAAGGTCTCGCGCACGCGCTCGGGTTTGCGCGCGCCGAAATTCTGACCGGCGATAGGCGCCGCCGCGAAGGCCACGGCCATCGCCGGCAGCATGATGAAGCGCAGCGCGCCCTGCCCCTCCGCGAGCCCCGCCTGCGCGTCCGCGCCGAATTGGCGGATCACGAAATACATGACGCCCATGACGAGCGACATGAAGAAGAACTCGAGGCCGATCGGCAGGCCGATCATGATCAGCCGCTTCCACACCTCGCCGATCGGCTTGAGGAGTTCCTTGTGGAACGTCACGTACTTCTCGTGCCGGTGGAAGTAGTAGGCGCTCAGGATCACACCCACGATCGTGGCGAGCGTGGTCGCCAACCCCGCGCCGAAGGCGCCGAACGGTTTGCCGGTGAGCCAGCCGATCGTGAGGATCGCCGCGAAGAGGATGTTGAGCCCCACGGTGATGAACTGGATGATCATCGTGGGTTTGACGATGCCGGTGCCGCGCAACGTCGCGAACAGCGAGATCATCAGGAACTGGATGCCGAGGCCGGGCGCAACGCCCAGCAGGTAATCGATGCCCGCCTGCGCGACCACCGGGTCCGCGGCTTCGAGGTGCATGAACGGCCGCGCGACCGCATACAGGACGACGACCACGAACAGCCCCATCATCACCGACATCGTCAGCGATTGATTGAACACGAGGTTCGCGCGGTCGTGCTGCTTGGCGCCGACGGCATGCGACACCATCGCGGCCGTGCCGACGTTGAGGATTTGCGTGAGGGCGAGGACGGCGAACCAGAGGTTGCCCGCCGCGCTGAACCCCGCGGCGACGTCGTTGCCGAGCATCGACACGAACTTGAGATCGGTGACGAAGTACGCCACCTGCACGACCATGCCGATGAACATCTGCAGCGACATCGTCGCGACGTGTCCCGGGATGGAACCCGAAGAGAGGTCTTTCATGGTGCTAGCGTAAAAGAAAAGGCCGGTCGGGTGACCGGCCTTCTCGCGATCGAATCGAATCAGACTTCAGTCGCCCCAGGGGAACGTGGTCATGATGCCGACCAGGAAGCGCGGCTCGTTGTTGCCCGAGTCGTCCTCGATCTTCTCATCGCCACTCGCGTCCGTGCCCGTGAACTTCGCGAAGGCCGTGAAGTTGCTGAACGAGTAGTTCGCTTGCACCGCATAGTCGACGAGTTCGGCGTTGTCCCAGTAGTCACCCCACGAGTAGCCCGCATGGAACGCCAGCGAGAAGGCATCGCCGAAAGGCTGCGTGTAGTTGACCTCGGTGTACTGCGCGCTGTCGCCACCTTCGTAGAAGTCGTTCGAGTACCACTGCTTGGCGCTGAAGTTGCCGGCGTTGAAACCGACGTATCCCTCGAAATACTCACCGATCGCCGACTCCGTCGCCGTGTTGTCCGAGCCGGGATAGGCGTAATACGTCACGCCGGCGGTCCAGGCAAACGTGTCGTTGATCGTGCCGACATAGTTGGCGTAGAGATCCAGTTCAAGGTCGCCGTCGTAACCGTCGAACTCGACGTTCGACGCCCAGGCACCGATCGAGAAGCCGCTTTCGCCGAAGGCATAGTCGGCGCTCGCTTGAAGAGCCGGGTCCTTCGCGCTCTGGCTGAAACCGCGGAAGTCGTAGTCGCTCACCGCAGTCCAGGTCGAACTGAATTGAGCTTGGGAGACGCCGCTCAGGGCCAGAAGGCCAGTCACGAGCGCCAGTGTTCTAAAAGATTTCATTTGCTCCTCCGAGGGCTGTGTGCCCATGTGCTAAAGCAAGTGTTGTGCCATTCTCGCGAAGCAACCCCCACGAATCCTTACGATTCAAAGGGATAAGGGTGTTTCAAAAAAGCACAGCCAAACAAGCTGGACGGGATTATGCCGCCGATTGACGCCACGGCGCACCTTTTAAGTGCGCGGTTCGAAGATGGCGTAGAACTTGGTGCAGCTTTCGACCACTTCCCACGTTCCTTCGAATCCGGCCGGCACCACGAATCCGTCTCCCGCCGAGAACTCCCAGCGGCGGCCCTGCTCGTTCTCGAGCACCACGCGGCCGGCCGAAAGGCAGCAGAACTCGTTCTCCGTGTAACGGATGCGCCACTTTCCGGGCGAGCTGGACCAGCGGCCCGCGAAGAACTGTCCGGTCGAATCGGCGAAAAAATTCGCGATGGTCTGGCGCGGGTCGCCCGCCACGAGTCGATCGGCGGCGGGCTGGGATGCCTCGCCGGCAAGCGGCGTGCGGAAATCGATGATGGCGCTCATGTGTCCCTCCGGTGCGGGACACAGTATCGCCGACGAGAGCGGCGCGGGTCTTGGAGGCCCGCGCCGCCCCTCTCGGCCATGCATTACCTCAGTTGCTGGCGAGCTCCGTGCCTGATTCGAAGCGGATCTCGACGCTGCGCTCGAAAGCCTGGTCGTCGGCAATGGCGTCCGTGCTCGCGAAGCGTTCGCCCATGCCTTCGATGATCAGCCGTTCCTTCGGAATGCCGGCCTTCTCGAGTTCGCGTGCGACCATCTCCGCGCGTTCCTGGGAAAGCGCGAGGTTGAGTGCCTCGTCACCACGCGAGTCGGCGAATCCCGAGACGCGCACGCGCACCTGGTCCAGTCCCGCGACCAGCGAGCCCAGGCGCGCCAGGCGCGCTCGGTCGTTGTCGCGCACGCCGGTCTCGCCGGTGCGGAATTGCACGGTGGCGCCCACCCGGCCGGCCTTGCCCGCCATGTCGCTCAGCGAACCATTGAGTTCTTCGATTTCGCCCGCGAGCAGAGCCGCTTCCACCTTCCGCTCGGCGAGCGCGACGCTCTTCTTGTGGCTGCGTTCGCCCATGACGGCGCCGATGCTGCCGCCGATGACCGCACCCAGCGGCCCACCCGCGGCGGCGCCCACGAGCGCACCGCTCGTGAAGCCGACGCCGCCGCGCTTGGAGCCGAGGTTGTCCTTGTCCACCTTCGACGCGGCGAGCACGGGGTTAGCCGCGATTCCGATCGCCAGCAAGCTCGCGATCAATGCCGGCTTGCGAAATTTGGTATTCCAGATGCCCATGTGCCCACTCCAGTTGTTGAAACTTCGAGAGCGGTCTTGCTCTCGAGGGTCATTTCAACGGGGATTCGGGCAAGGCGGCGGGCAGCGCTCGGGCAGCATGGCGACGGATGGTGGCAAATCGTGGCGGCCGTGGTGGGCATTGCTGATTCATCCGGGGATTGGGGAGGTGCTTCGACGGCGCATTCACACGCCGGCTCGCGCGAGCCATGTCCCCAATCGATGGAAAATCGGGAATGTCTCCCCTACTGCGTCTCGGAATCCTCATGCAGGCGCGTCATGAAGATGCGTACTTGCGCCTCGGCTTCCTGCGATGACATCAATCGTTGTTCGACGAGAACTCGCGCCATGTCGCGCATCGAGCGCTCGCCGTTGATGAGCGCGAGGAGGAAGGCGTGCACTCGACTGGAGATCGCCTGCATCTCGAAGGCGGGTGTTCTCGGCACCGGCCGGTCGGCGTGGACAAGCCAATCCGGCACGAGGCGGGCGCGCGGCAGTTCGGCGGGCGCGCCGGTTTTCTGCGTCAACCAAGTCACCGTGACTTCGCGTCGCGAATGGCGGCTGGCCGGCGAACGCATGTAGGGAATCTCGGCTTCGCGCACGCGCGGGTCGCCGAATCCGGCGCGCGGCAACAGCTCGCGGACTTCTTCCAGACCGACGCGATCCGCGTGCGCGGCGCGCGCGAAGGCCAGCGAACCGAAGTTGATCCAGCGCCCGCCCGGCTTCAGCAGCAGATTGATGCGCGCCGCGACGCGCGCGAACGGCTCGCCGATGATGTCGATGAACCAGGGTGTCACCACGGTGTCGAACGCGCCGTCGGCGAACGGCGGTTGCAGGGCATCCGCGGCGACGAGTTCGAGGCCGGCGCGCGCGGGACCCGGGGATTCGAGGCGGCGCAGCGCCGCGTGCTGCTCGAGGGTCCGCGGCGCGATCGGGAATTCGTGGAGATCGACCGCGCGCCCGGCGAACAGCTCGCGCGCGACGAAGAGCAGCAGCGGGTTGAAATCCGTCGCGACGGTGAGGGGTGAGTCGCCGGCCGCGTGCAGATCGTAGGCGAGGCGGCCGGCGCCCGCGCCCTGCACGAGCGTCTTGCCGAGGCCCGCGACGCCGCCGCCGAGCACGGTGGCAATTTCGCCGATCGCCGCCGCGTTCTCCTCCGCGCCCCACGCCCAGTCGCGGTGCAGGTTGACGTAGTAGTTAGTGAGCCCCTGCTCGATCGGCAGCCGCGTGCCGATGCCATCGTGCGTCGCCTCGGAAATGCTGGCCAGGTCGAGACCGAGCGGCGCGAGCAATGCGCGCAGGCGCGTCACCTGGTCGTCGTGGGCGGCCGCGGTGAGCTCGAGCCGACGCCGCGTCGCGCCGACGTCGGTTGCGCCCGCCGCCGCGCGCATCGCCGCGGCTTCCGAGGCGAGGTGCTGCACCAGCAGGCCGGTGCGGCCGCGCCACTCCGCGAGCGACTGGCGCGGGTCGGGGAAAAGCCATGGCACGTCACCGATCACGGGGAAGCCGCTGCTGCAAGCACCGCACATCCAGCCGGCGCGCTCCGGGGTCAAGGGCCCGCGCCCGCAACGCGGACAGGCCAAGACGCTCGACAGGGAATGCTGCTCCGACATGGTTCGCCATGCTGGCGGCGTCTCGTTCCGGGGTCAATCCAGGCGACAACCCGCTTGTGGTTAGGTGACAATCGAGCCGTCCCGGCAACTACACAGGTCTCGACAAAAATGGCCACAGAGAATCCTTACGCTCCGCCGCGCTCCGCCGTCTCGGACGTCGCCGATTCGGGTGAGCTCGAGCCCGCGGGCCGAGGTCTGCGCCTCGGCGCTTACCTGCTCGACATCCTCATCGCGTCCATCATGATGGGCGTCCCGTTCGGTCTCGTCGGCGGCTTCTCGATGCAGATCGACGCGACCGGACACGTGCAGGAGTTTCCCGTCGGCGCGATCCTCGCCGGCGTCGCCGGGTCCATCGTCTGGCTGGTGCTCACGATCCTCTACGTCGCCCGCAACGGTCAGACCATCGCCAAGAAACTGCTGGACATCAAGGTGGTCCGTGCGGATGGCTCCAGGGCTTCGCTGGGCCGCATCTTCTGGTTGCGGAACGTCGTGAACGCGATCCTCGGGATCATCCCGTTCTACTTCCTGATCGATCATCTGGTGATCTTCGGCGACGCGCGGCAGTGCGTTCACGACAAGATCGCCGACACGATCGTCGTCGTCGCCTGAGGACACGCGGGGGCGTGCTCGATTCGATCGTCGCCGCGGAAACGCCGGAGGGCATCATGCTGGAACTGCATCCAGCCGGGCTCTCGGCGCGCTTCTGCGCGTTTCTCATCGACTGGCTGATCCGGCTCGCGGTCCTGTACGCCGCCGCTTTCGTCGCGGGACTGCTCGGCGGCATCGGGATCGCGTTCTGGCTCGTCCTGCTGTTCGTCCTCGAGTGGTTCTATCCCGTGGCATTCGAGCTCGGGCGCGGCGGCGCGACCCCCGGCAAGCGCGCGATGGGACTCAAGGTCGTCATGGACAACGGCCTGCCCGTGACGCCCGGCGCCTCGATGACACGCAACTTGTTGCGCGTCGCGGATTTCCTGCCGCTGGGCTACGGCTTCGCGGTCATCAGCATGCTGATCCGCGCCGACGGCAAGCGCCTCGGGGACATCGCCGCCGCGACGCTCGTCGTCCACCAGCGCCGCCCCGCGGCGAAAGCGACGCTCGACATGGTCACGCCGCTCGCGCCGGTGCACCCGCTGCCGGCGCGTGACCAGGGCGCCGTCATTGCGCTCGCCGCACGCGCGCCGACGCTCACGATGGAGCGGCTGAACGAACTCGCGGCGATCGCCGCGCCGATCCAGGGAACGGAACCGCGCCCGGAAGCCGAGGTCACGCGCCGCGTTCTCGGCGTCGCCCAGTGGTTGTTGGGCAGACGTCCGTGACCCCGCTGCATTTCGAGCAGCTCTATGAAGCCGAGTGGACCGAGCTCGAGGCGCAGGTGCGCCTCATCCTCACGGGACGCTCGCGCCAGAGCAACGGCGTCGAGCCGATTCGCGGCGACCGCGTCGCGGCGTTGTATCGCCGCGCCTGCGAGCACCTCGCGCTGGCGCGCGCCCGCGGCTATCCGCGCTACATGCTCGACCGGCTCGAGAAGATCACGGGCGACGCGCACCAGGTCATCTACCAGCGCCGCGAGTTCGGCGTGCATCGCCTGAAGCGCGCGGTCCTCTACGACTTCCCCCGCGCAGTGCGCTCCCATGCGGCCTACGTATGGCTGTCCACCGCGCTGTTCATGATCCCCGCGTGCGTCGTCGGCTGGCTCGTCTACCAGAATCCCGACCTCATCCTGTCCGTGGTCGATGCCGGCCAGGCCGCGGAATTCGAGGAGATGTACTCCGAGTCCGATCGCTCGATCGGCGCGGTGCGCGATGCGGACAGCGACTGGGCGATGTTCGGCTTCTACATCGAGCACAACACCAGCATCTCGTTCCAGTGCTTCGCCAGCGGCATCTTCTTCGGCGTCGGCAGCATGTTCTTCCTGGTCATGAATGGCGTGTTCGGCGGCGCGATCGCGGGCTATCTCACGGAGCGTGGGCTGGGCGAGACGTTCTGGTCGTTCGTCGTCACGCACGCGGCGTTCGAGCTCACCGCCATCGTGCTCTCCGGTGCCGCCGGCATGCGGCTCGGGCACGCGCTCGTCTCGCCGGGACGGCATACACGCAAGCAGAGCCTGGTGCTCGCCGCGCGCGAGTCGATGGTCATCATCTACGGCGTCGCGGTGATGCTGCTCATCGCCGCGGCCATCGAAGCGTTCTGGTCGTCCGCGCGCTGGTTGCCGCTGCCGTTGAAATACAGCGTCGCCGCCGGCTGCTGGATCGCCGTGCTCTCCTACCTGACGCTGCAGGGCCGCCGTGCGGATTGACTCACTTGCGCTGCAGATGCGTCCGCGCGCGCCGCACGAGGCCGCGGATCTCGGTGTACGCCTCTGCCAGGCCGCCGCGGCGCCGGTGTTCCGCTGCTGGTTCGTCGTCGCGATTCCGATCGTGGCGATTGCCCTGTCGCTGTTCGAGTTCGGCAGCTGGGCCCCGGTCCTGTTCCTCTGGTGCGCGAAGCCGTGGCTCGATCGCACGGTGCTCTTCGTGCTGTCGCGCGCGGCCTTCGGTCAGCCCACCAGGCTGCGCGACCTCTGGTCGAACCAGCGCAGCGTCTGGTGGGGACAGTTCGTCCTCACCTGGACGTGGCGGCGCCTCTCGCCGTGGCGCTCGCTCACGCAACCCGTCTACCAGCTCGAGGGTCACGACTTCATGGCGCAGCGCCGCCGCGTCGTGCAGCTGCGCCGGCGCAACAGCGGCGCGGCGCTCGCGATGACGAGCGCTTTCTCGTTTGCCGAGTCCGCCGTGGCGCTGTCCATGTTCTCCCTGCTCTTCTGGTTCGCGCCACCGGGGACGGACTTCGAGATCTTCCAGTTCTTCAGCGACGAGGCGAGCTCGCTGCTGCAGTTCCTCTATGCGGCTTCGTATGCCGTCGCGGTGCTGTTCATCGAGCCCTTCTATGTCGCCGCCGGATTCGGCATGTATCTCAACCGCCGCGCCGAACTCGAGGCCTGGGACATCGAACAGGAGTTTCGCCGTGTGTTCGCGGGCTGACATCGTCGCGATGGTCGCGGCAGCGTGGCTCGCGCTCGCGAGTATTCCGGCGTCGTCGCAGATGCCGAGCGACGACGAAGTGGCGGCGGCGCTCGAGCGCGTCAAGGCGGATCCCGATCTCGGCACCCAGAAGACGATCAAGACGCTCGAATGGCGCGAGTCGAACGAGCCGCGGAAGCGGCGCAACACGCGGTGGCCGGAATGGCTGAGCTGGATGGGCGATCTGCTGAGCTGGCTCGGATCGACGACGCGAGTGCTCGTGTGGGTGGTGCTCATCGCGCTCGGCGCGTGGCTCGTCACGTTCGTCGTGCGCATCTTCCTCAATAATCGATCGGGATTGACCGGCGCGAGATTCGTCGCGCCGACGCACGTGCAGGACATGGACATCCGTCCCGAGAGCCTGCCGCCGGACATCGGCGCCGCCGCGCGTGCTCTCTGGGATGCGGGCGAGCAGCGCGCGGCGCTCGCGTTGTTGTATCGCGGACTGCTCTCGCGCCTGGCGCACGTCCACGAAGTTCCGATCAAGGACTCCAGCACGGAAGGCGATTGTCTCGCGCTGGCGGCGCGCAAGCTCGACGCCTCGCGGGTCGACTACGCGACACAGCTCGTACGCACCTGGCAGCGCGCGATCTACGGCGGCCTCACCATCGACGCCGCCACGGTCCACGCGTTGTGCGCCGGTTTCTCGCCGCACCTCGATCTGACGGCGTCGAGAATCGCCGCGGGCGAATCGCTGGCAGCCGGGGCGGCCGCATGAAGTCGCGCATCGTTCCGATCCTGTTGATCGGCGCCATCGTCGCGCTGTTCGCGTGGATCGCGACGAAGCTCGAGTTCGTCGACCGCACGGTGCCGGTCGGGTTCAAGGGCGAGGCCGCGCGCAATCCGTTCTATGCCGCGATCCGGCTGAGCGAGGAACTCGACGCCGACGCGAGTTGGGAACACCTGCTCGCTGAGCGGCCCTCCGCGTCGGTGATCCTCGTATCGTCGTGGAACTGGACGCTGAGCCGTGCACGCCGCGAACGCCTGCAGCGCTGGGTCGAGAACGGCGGCCGTCTCGTCGTGGACGACACGCTGATCGGCGATACCGACGTGTTCGAGAAGTGGACGGGCGTGAGCGACGAATTCGATGAAGAGGACGAGGATCCGGACGATGAACAACCGGACGTTGAGCGCCCCGCGCGCCCCTCGCCCGAAGAACGCGAACTCCTCGGCCGTATTTTCGCGCACGAATGTCACCCGCTGAGCGAAGACGGCTCCGCCCGAACCTTCCAGGTTTGCGGTCTGTCCGAAGGCCGTACGCTGCGCAGCGAGAAGACATTGGCGTGGGCGCTGCGCGACGGAGATCGTATCCAGGCGATACGCGTTGCCGTCGGCCGCGGCAGCGTCACCGCGATCAACGGCACGCCATTCATGCGTCGCGATTTCCTGTCCGGCGACCACGCGCGCCTGTTCGTCACCGCGACTCAGCTGCAGCGCGGCGACCGGCTCCTGTTCCTCACCGAAGAAGAGCAGGCTTCGATCGTGGCGCTGTTGTGGCGCTACGGCGCGCCCGTCGTGCTGCTGCTCGCGGGACTCGTCGCCCTGTCCATCTGGCGCGCCACCGTCCGCTTCGGCCCGATGGTCGCGCCGGCGGAAGTCGCGCGCCGCTCGCTCGCGGAGCAGATCCGCGGGACCGGCCAGTTCGCGCTGCGATTCGGTGGCGGCAAGTCGCTGCACGCGGCCGCGGTGCGCGCGCTGCGCGACACCGCCGTGCGCCGCTTTCCGCGGTACGACGCGATGGCGAGCGAGGAGCGCGTGATCGCGCTCGCCAAGGCTTCCGGCGTCGCCGTCGCCGACCTGTCGCCGGCGCTCAATTTCTCAGGGCCGCGCAGCACCCACGAGCTGCGCAATTCGATCGCGGTGCTCGAAACCGCGCGACGACGTCTGTTGCAAAGGGCAAAACATGGAAACTGAATCAGCCACCATCCAGAAAGCCGCCGAACTGCTCGGCAAGCTGCGCGCCGGCATCGCGGAAGCGGTCGTGGGACAACCCCGCGTCGTCGAGGAGGTCGTGCTCGCGCTCGTGGCGTCCGGCCACGTCCTCATCGAAGGCGTGCCGGGGCTCGGCAAGACCCTGCTCGTGCGGGCGCTGTCCCAGGCGTTGCAGTTGAGCACCGGGCGCGTGCAATTCACGCCCGACATGATGCCGTCCGACATCACGGGTCACGCTGTGCTCGACGCCAAGACCATGGATATGCGCATCGTGCGCGGCCCGGTATTCACGCACCTGCTGCTCGCGGACGAGATCAACCGCGCGCCCGCGAAGACGCAGAGCGCGCTGCTGGAGGTCATGCAGGAGTACCAGGTGACGCTCGAGGGCCAGACCCACGTGCTGCCGAAGCCGTTCATGGTCCTGGCGACACAGAACCCGGTGGAGACCGAGGGCACCTATCCACTGCCCGAGGCGCAGCTCGACCGCTTCCTCTTCAAGATCGAGATCGGCTATCCGTCGGTGGAGGACGAGATCGGCGTGGTGATCCGCGCGACCGCCGACCAGGCCGGCGACCAGCTGCCGCTCGAGCAGGTGAAGCCAGTGCTCAACGAGCGCGCCGTGACGAGCCTGCAGCAGATCGCGGCGAGGCAGCGCGTCGACCGCCAGGTCATCGACTATGCGGTGCGCCTCACGCGCGCGACGCGGGAATGGCCCGGGTTCGCGCAGGGAGCCGGATCACGCGGCGCGATCGCGCTGCTGCGCGGTGGCCGCGCCGTGGCCCTGCTCGACGGGCGGAACTTCGTGATTCCCGACGACATCAAGCGCATCGCGATCCCGGCACTCAGGCATCGGGTCGCGCTGGCGCCCGACGCGCTGCTCGAGGGACGCAAGGCGGACGACCTGCTCACCGCCCTCATCGAGAGCGTGGCGGCACCGCGGGTCTGACGTGACGGGAATCCGATGAAATTGCGGCTCATCCCGAGCGGCCTGTCGGTATCGCTGATCGCCGCGGCGGTACTGGCGGCGACGGCGGCGTCGTTCGCCGGTGTCGACCTGTCGGCCGTCGCGCAGGCGTCCGCCGCCGTCGCGAGCGTCTGGGTCGTCGCGGCCCTCGCGGATCTCGCGTGGTCGCGACGCGCCTGGAAGCACTCCGAGGTGCGCCTCGTCCGCCGTCTGCCCTCCGCATTCGCGATCGGTGTCCTCAGGCCCGTTCACCTGCAGCTCGCGACCGGCGGCACGCTCACGTGGCGCTGCGAAATCTTCGACCATTGCGATCCGTCGCTGCGGGTGGAGGGCATGCCCGCGCGTTGCCGGCTGTACGCCGGCAAGCTCACCGACATCGAGTACGCCGTGACGCCGACGCGCCGTGGCGAGATCGAATTCGATCCCGCCGACCTGCGCGTCCGCTCGCGGCTCGGCCTGCTCGAGCTCGTCGAGCGCATCGGCGAGCGGGACAGCCGTCGCGTGTATCCCGATTTCGCGCAGGTCGCGCGCTATGCGTGGCTCGCGGGCGACCGGCGCCTCCAGGAAATCGGCATCAAGACCTACCAGCAGCGCGGCGAAGGCACGGACTTCAAGCAGCTCGCGGAATATCGCTACGGCGACCCGGTGCGGCACATCGACTGGAAGGCGACGCTGCGGCAGAACAAGCCGATCCTGCGCGAGTTCCAGGACGAGCGGGACCAGTGCGTGATGTTGCTGGTCGACTGCGGCCGGCGCATGCGCGCCTACGACGTGGACACCGGTATCGGCAGCGGGCATTTCGACCAGGTGCTGAACGCGGTCATGCTGCTGTCGTACGTGGCATTGCGCCAGGGCGACGCCGTGGGCGCCATGACCTTCGGGACGCCCGAGGGAGACGCGCGGGTGTTCGCGCCTCGCAAGGGTGCGCATGCATTGAACGCGCTCATGGGCGAGCTCTACTCCGTGCAGCCGTCGCCGACGCATTCGGACTATCTATCGGTGGCGCAAAACCTCCTGCGCCGCCACCACAAGCGCTCGCTCGTCATCGTCATCACGAATTTCCGCGACGAGGATTCGACGGAACTCACGCATGCTCTGCGGCTGCTGCGCTCCCGGCACCTGGTGCTGCTGGCGTCGCTGCGCGAGCGCGTCGTCGGGGAGATGATCTCGCGCTCGCTGGATTCGGCCGAGGCCGCGCTCGACGTGGGCAGCGCGCACCTGTACGAACAGTCACGCCGCGACGCCTTCAACCGCCTCGCGGCGCGCGACGCGCTCATGGTGGACGCGGAGCCGCAGAATCTCGGGATCGAGCTCGTGAACCGCTACAACGCGGTCAAGCGCGCGGGGCTCATCTAGCCCGCGACTTCGCTGCGTCCTTCACGCTCTTCTTTCGCCGCACCCCGATCCTTCCGGAAGCGGCGGCGCGCAGGATGCGGCGAAACGTCGGGCACTCCAAGTGGCTGGGTGCGCGGCAGGAGGCGGCATGTCGCAATCCGTCCCGCATCGCGCTGAGCTCCCGGATCGTCGAGTCGAGCGCGTCCGCCTTCGCGACGAGCAGCGTGCGATCGATGCGGGGCTGGCCCTCCTGACCGAGCAATCGCGCGATCTCGTCGAGCGAGAATCCCGCCGCCCGTCCCATCGCGATCAAGGCGAGCCGCTGCAGCACCGCCGGATCGAACGTGCGACGAAGTCCGCGGCGACCGACCGAGACGATGAGCCCCTTTTCCTCGTAGAACCGCAGCGCCGACGGTGGCACGCCGGATCTCTTCGCAACTTCGTTGATGTCCAGGTCCGACACCGCTTGACCTCAAGTCGACTTGAATTGGCAGACTGCTGCGCGATCATGGCAGACCAGAGGTGAACGATGAACTCGCAATCCGCCGCCCATGAACAGGCGCAGATGTGGAACGGTCCTTCGGGCCAGGCGTGGATCGAGCAGCAGCAGGCCCTCGACCGGATGTTCGAGCCGATCGAAGCCCTGCTCGCCGTCGCGGTGTCCGAGGCCGGCGCGACGAGCGTGCTCGACGTCGGCTGCGGCACGGGCGCGACGACGCTCGCCGCCGCCCGGCAGGTTCGTCCGCCCGGACGATGCGTCGGCGTGGACATCAGCGCACCGATGATCGCCGTGGCGCGCGAGCGCGCGGCGCGCGTGCGCTCGACCGCCGAGTTCCTCGTCGCGGATGCCGGCGGTCTTTCCCTGGATGCCGGGGTATTCGACCTCGTCATCTCGCGCTTCGGCGTCATGTTCTTCGCCGATCCCGACGCGGCTTTCGCAAACCTCCGGCGAGCCTGCGTCCCGGGCGCGTCGCTGCGCTGCGTCGCATGGCGCAGTGCGGCCGAGAACTCTTTCATGACCACTGCGGAACGGTCCGCGGCGCCGCTTCTGCCGCCGTTGCCGCCGCGGCCCGCCGATGGCCCGGGGCAGTTTGCGTTCGCCGACGCGGCGAAGGTCCGCGGCATTCTCGAGCGCGCCGGCTGGCGCGAAGTCGAGCTGCGGCCGCTGGACGTCGTCTGCGCCTTCGACGAAGACGAACTCGACACGTACATCACGAAGCTCGGGCCGGTGTCGCGCGTGCTGGCTGAAGTCGACGCACCGCGGCGCGAGCGGGCGATCGCGGCCATGCGCACAGCCTTCGCGCCGTTCGTCCGCGCCGGGAAGGTCAGCTACACCGCCGCGTGCTGGATGCTGTGCGCACGTAGTTAGCGTCCGGCCGGGACTACGGCGCGATTCGCAGGACGCGCGGCCCCTCGAACGGCAGCTCGCCGTCCCGCAAGCGCGGCAGATCGACCACGAGGTCCGCGCCGCGCGCGCGCCACGGCAGCCTGGTATGCACGCTGCCGAGCAGCGTGACGGCGGCTTTCTTGTCCAGCCGCAGACCGCGGATCACCAACGGCCCCGCGGGATATTGCGGCAGGATCGCGTAGACGACGTCCCCCTTCCGCGTGAACAGGATTTCCTTGCGCGCGTCGCCGGCATCGGGCCGCAGCGTGAGTTTCTCGACGTCGTACTTCGCGCGGTAGTTGGTCGAAGTGTCGACTTCCTGCCGGCGGCCTTCCGTCCATTGTGCGCCGTCGCGGAACACTCGCGTGCCGTAGACCGCCTCGCCGTTGTGCTCGAGCCAGCGCCCGAGAAAGCCCAGCCGGTCCTGCATGACGACGGGAATGCGCCCGTCGGCTGTCGGACCGACGTTGAGAAGCAGGTTTCCCCCGCGAGAAACCGTGTCCAGCAACGTGAGCAGGAGCCGCTCTCCCGTGGCGTAGTCGTCGAGATCCTCGTTGCGGTTGTAGCCGTAGGAGAAACCGAGGCCGCGGTTCTCTTCCCAGGCATGCGTCGCGCCGGGAAGGCCCGCGCCGTACTCGGTGGTGTAGTAGCCGCCGTGCAGGTGGCGTGATTCTTTTCCCCAGCGGTCGTTCACGACCACCTTGTTGGCAACGGGACTGTCGTTGTACAGCCAGGCGAGCAGCTCCGGCGCGCGCCAGCGGTCGGAGGTTGCGCTCCACTCGCCGTCCGAGAAGATCACCGCGGGAGAGTAGCGAGTCACGAGATCCTTGAACTGCGGGAACATGTGCCGCTCGACGTACGCGTCCATGTCCCCGGCGAGCCAGAGCGGGTTGAACCACTCGTAGAGCGAATAATAGAAACCCATCTCGAGATGGCGTCTGCGCACGGCGGCCGTGAGCTCGCCGACGAGATCGCGGCGCGGCCCCACTTCCACCGCGTTCCACGGCCGCCCCCAGGCTGCGCTCGCCTCGCGCGACGGCCACAGCGCGAAACCATCGTGATGCTTGGAGACCAGCACCACGTACTTCGCGCCAGAGCGGGCGAAGGTCTCGGCCCACTGGTCCGCGTCGAACAGCTCCGCGCGGAATTGCGGTGCGAACTGCGCGTAGTCGAAGTCCTTGCCGTAGACCCGCTCGTGGAATGCGCGCGTCTCGGCGCGGATCTGCTGGTCTTTCGCCGAGGCCGCGTTGCCCGGCGCGCGCAGCCGCTCCCAGTACCACTCGGCGTACTCGCCCTTCGGCGCGAACGCGGGCACCGAGTAAACGCCCCAGTGGATGAAGATGCCGAACTTGGCGTCGGTCCACCACGTGGGCGTCGGCCGCGCATCGACGGAGCTCCAGGCCGGTTCGATGCGCTCGGCGTTCGCGAATCCGGACGCGAGCACCACGCAGAGGCCCAACAGGGTTCGCCGGGCAGCCATCGTCAGTCGACGTGAAAGACTTCGGGCATGGGGGTCCACCATTCTCCCGCGGCGCCGGTTGGCCACCTCTCCTGCATCGGCTCCATCAACGCCCACCAGCGCTGCGTCGCCGGATCCGCGGCCATCGCGCGCAGGTCGGCGCCGATGTCGGCGCCGACATATTCGAAGTACGAGAACAGGATGTCGTCGCGCAGGAAGATGCTGAAGTTGCGGATATTGGAGCGCCTGATCTGCGCGAGCACGTCGGGCCACACGGCGGCGTGCTCGCGCACGTATGCCTCGCGATGCTCCGGACGTAGCTTGAGGATCTGGCCGTAGCGCTGCACGACCCGAATCTAGACTATTTCAGGACGAAGAGCTTGCTCCGCGTGAGGCTCGACTGCTCGTCGTCCACCGCGCGCGTTTCGAACTGCTGTCGCGGCGCCTGCGGCCGAGGCTCTCAGGCGGCCTTGGGGACCCCGCGGCGCTCAAGCCACCAGGCCACGGTGCCGCACATCAGCCCACGCGGAGCCGACGCACCATCCCACGAGCACGTCCGTGGGCCAGTGGACGCCGAGATACACGCGCGTACTCCCGCCGAGCAGGCTCAACGCGACGGCCCAGAGGGGATCATGAAGCCGATCGCCGCCACGGTGACCAGCACGAGGACCGCGGTGCCACCCAGCGCGGTGACGTCGCGCGCGACGAACTCCGGCCAGGCGGGCCCGCGCGGGTCGGAGAGATCGTGCGTTCCCGCAGCAGCGAGAACAGGTCTCGCAGGTCACTTCGGTGCAAGAACGTCACGGATCGGCGGCGCTGCCTGCGGATTGAACGACTGAAAATCCTGTCCCACGAACGCTGCGAGCGTGGCCGCGAGCTGCGCCTGCGTCACTGCGGGGACATTCTGGCGCTCGCCCAGCGGGCGCGTGTCCGGTCCGATGACGGCGATCCAGATCGCATCGGATCCTTCTTGTTCGGACCCATGATCGCGCCATTCTTTCGGCCCGCTGCCGCGACCGTGGTCCGTCGAGATGATCAGCGTGGTCTCGTCCCTGAGGCCGGGCGTCGACTGGATCTGCCGCCAGAGGTCCGCCATGTAGCCATCGAACGTGTGCGCGGTCTCCAGGAACGAATCGTACCGGCCCATGTGCTGGAAGATGTCCGTGTCGCCGTAGCCCACGAAAAGCGCGCGCGGCCGATGCGAGCGCAAGTGTTCGCGCAGGACGACGTGCACGAATGAATCGTACGGGTCCTTGCCCTCGAGTCGCGTGGTGTTGCGGTAGAGCTCGTTCAGCAGCTTGCCCCGCGGGCTCTGGTCGCGCGTGTCGACGAGCGTGTCGCCGGAACGGATCGGCAGCCTGCTGCGCTTGCCGTTGAAGATGTCCGCGAACGTCTCCCAGGTGGCGAACACTTCCACCTTGCCCGCGAACCCGGGCTTCGCGTTCAGCCACTCGAACACGCTGACGTTGGGGTTCGGGCCGTACTCGTTCGAGTTGATGCGCGGATCGGCGACCCCGGTCGACATCTCGTTGTAACCCGGGTACGAGAACCACATCGTGTTGGTGACGTGCGCGATGCTGCCTTTCTCGCGATTGCCGAAGATCTGCCCTTGCTTCGCGACGGTGTTCCACAGGAACGGGAACAGTTTGCGGCGGCGTTCCTGCGGGTCGTCGTGCCAGTACTTCTCGCGCAACTCCGAGGCCGGCGCCCAGCTGCCGCCGGCTTCCTCGTTGAGCAGAGTCGGATCCGCGCCCGTGAAGACTTCCTGCCAGCGCACGCCGTCGGGGATCACGAGGATCACGTTGCGCGTCTTGCCGACCGGCGCATCCGCGGCGAAGCCCGTCGGCGGCGCCAGGAGGGTCAGTGCCACGAGGGCCAGCGTGATTTGCTTCATGTCGCCTCCGCGATGGGGCTCGATCGCTTCGCGCCCACTCTACCATCGTCGACGCGCGACGCCGGGCGGTCAACGATGCTTGATCTTGTCCTGCGCCGTCAGGCCCGATACGACCTCGATGTTGATGCCGTCCGACAGTCCGGTCTGGATCTCTCGCCTCTCGAACTTCTGCGGGCCGGTCTCCACTTCCACGAACTTCTTGTCGCCTTCGATGATGAGATTGCCTTCGTTGATGGCGAGCACGCTTTCGCGCTTGTCCAGCACGATGTCGGCATTGGCGCTGTAGTTCGAGCGAAGGTAGAGATCCTTGTCGAGCACGACGGCGGCACGGATCGTGAACTTGATGGTGCCCTGGTCCGTCACGCCCTTCGGCGCGATGTACTCGAGCGTCGCCTTGAAGGGCTTGCCCTGCAGCGCGCCGACGTTGAGCACCAGCTCCATGCCCTGCTTGAGTTTTCCCACTTCCGATTCGTCGACGAGCCCCTCGAAGATCATGTCGTTCATGTCGGCGAGCGTCGCGAGCGAAGTGCCCGACTGGAACGTGCTCGACTCGATGATGAACGCGCCCTCCTTGTTGGGCAGGTCGAGGATTGTGCCGTCGATCGTCGCGGGGATCATGTTGGAAACGAGACCCGAGCTGCGTGTCGCGCCGGTGCGCAGCAACTGCAGTGTGTTCTCGGCCGAGCTCACCGCTTCCTTCTGCACCTCGTAAGTCGTCGAATACTGATTGAACTGCAGTTCGGAGATCACGCCGTCGGCGACGAGCTTGCGGTAGCGCTCGAGATCCTTCTGCTGGTTCTGCAGGTTGATCCGCGCGGACTGCAGCTGCGCCTCCGCCTGGCTGACGTTGACCGCATTGGGCCTGAGCGCGATGCGCGCGAGGATCGCGCCCTTCTTGACCACCTGGCCGGGCTCGACGTAGAGCTTCTCGACGACGCCCGACACCTGCGCCTTGACCTCGATCTCGCGGCGCGGGATCACCTTGCCCACGGCAACCGTCTTCTTGACGATCGCCATGGTCGCCGGGACGTCGGTGGTGTACGCAACGGGTTTGTCCTGCGACTTCCGGTACAGGAACACGATGGTGCCGACGAAGACGACGGCCACTAACGCGAGCAGTACCCACTTGATGATTCGCTTCATTATTCGTCCTGTAAGGCAGTGATCGGATTCACCGCGGCCGCCTTGGCGGCCGGCATCAACGCCGCGAGCACGCCCGCGATGATCAGCACCACGAGGGCAACGATCGCGGTCGAGAATTCGAGCTCGGGCGGGCCGAAAAAGCCCGCGCGACCGCCGCCCGATTCGACGAGCTTCGCGATGCCCTCGAGCAGCAGGGCTCCCAACACGAGGCCGCTGTATCCCGCGACCGCGGTGAGGAACAACGATTCCTGCATGATCATCGCGACGATAGACGCGGGCGTCGCGCCGAGCGCCTTGCGCAGACCGATCTCGCGCACGCGTTCCTTGACGACGATCAGCATGATGTTGCCGACGCCGATGGCGCCCGCGAGAATGGTGCCGACGGCGACGATCCAGCTGAACCAGCGGATGCCGGTGAAGAGCCCCTGGATCTTGTCGAACTCGTCCTGCAGGTTGAAGCTGCCGAAAACGCCCTTGTCGTCGGGGTGAATCTTCTTGCGCTGCATGAGATATCGCTTCACGTCCGCCTCGGTGATTCGGGCGTGTACGCCGGGCTTCGGCAGCATCACGAAGCTGCCGATCCAGTCCTGGTTGAACGCGCGGCGCAGCGTGCTGTTCGGCAGAACGATGCGTTCTTCTTCCTGCTGCTCCTGGCCGCTCTGCCGCGACTTGAACACGCCGATGACGTCGAAGCTGATGCCGTTGATCGTGATCTGCGAGCCGATCACGGTCTCGCCCGCCATGAAAAGCTGTGTGCGCACGCGCTGGCCGATCATCGCGACCTTGCGGCGTTCATCGACGTCGAACTCGTTGATCGAACGGCCTTCGACCATGTCCATGCCGTTGATCTGGTCCACGCCCGCGAAGCCGCCCTGCACGCTGAACGCGCCGTTCTTCGATTTGTGAACCGTGTACGGCGGGCTGCCGCCCCACACGCCGACCGAGTTCTGCGCCTCGACCCTCTCGACGGTCGGGACGTTCTTGAGGATCGCGTCGACGTCCTCCGGCCTGAACGCGATGTTCCGGCCCACGGGTAATCCTTCGAAGGGAATCTGTGTCGTGCCCTGCGTCCACATCCAGACGATGTTGGAGACGCGCGGGAAACCGGCGTCCACACCGTTCTCGAGTCCCTTGCCCGCGCCCAGCAATACGGTGAGCATGAAGATGCCCCAGAACACACCGAATGCCGTGAGCGTCGTGCGCAGCTTGTGCCGCCCGAGCGTGCTGAATATCTCGCGCCACTTGTCGACGTCGATCACTACTCCGCCTTCATCGCTTCGATGGGCGTGATCTTCGCGGCCCGCAGCGCGGGCATCAGCCCCGCGAGCAGCCCCACGCCGATGAGCAGCGCGATCGACGTCATCGCGACGCTGAAATTGACCTCGGGATTCTCGAAGTACGGCATTTGCGCGCCCGATTTGCGGATGCCG
>CADEED010000010.1 GCA_902826225.1 uncultured Pseudomonadota bacterium
GCACTTCGACGTTCAACCCTTCCCACTCGGTCTTCGCGGCCACGACGGCCGCCTTCGCGCTCTCACGGCCAGAATCGACGGCGGCCTTCAGCGAATCGACGGCCTTCTGCAGGGACGGCGTCCCGGCGAGCACGTCGCCGTACTCCTTCGCCTCGTAACTGCGCTTCAGGCGCGCGAGCTGCGCGTCCACGCCTTTCAATCCCTCGGGGGCGTATCTCGCCGCATCGTCGCGCACGTCCTTGAGCGACGCCTCGATCTTGTCGAGCGCTTCGTTCGCGGGGCCGCGCTGCTGTGCGCAGCCGGTGGCGAGCATCGCGGCCACGCCGACGGCAGCCAGTAAGTTGGTCATTTTCATCGCTCACTCCTTCGTTATCGTTGTCCAGCGGCCCGTACGGACGTGAGGGCCAGGTTGCTAGGTTAGGAGCAGTTTCCCTAACCGCTGCGTAGGACAGCTCCCATGCAGGGGATAGGCCGGCGCGCCAAATCAGGCGGATCGGTGCGCGTGAGCGACATCACGCCCGCCCCGCCTTATGGCGCATGCGCAATCGGGGGAAGCCGGTTCTTTCGCGACCGTGCTCACATTCCGGTTCGAAACCGCACTTAACAGGGCCGTTATTGTGGACCCGCACTACGTGTTTCACGGCGTCCGCATAACCTAGTCGCCATGTCCGCCGCGACGATCCGAGAGACCAGGCAGATCATGCTGCCGCTGCAGACGGTGCTCGACGCCGTGTTGCAGTTCGACGCGCACCGTGAAGGCACGCTGTCGCGCAGTCCCGTCGTGCAGGCGGAGTTCGTCACGGATACGAAGGACCTGGGGATGCACGTCGCCGTGCTGAATCCCGAGGACCAGGCGATCGAGTGGCGGACATTCAGCCTGGATGAGCTCGCCTGCGCGATCATCGCCTTCTGCCGCTCGAAGCGAATCCCGTTGCCTTTCGCGGGCGCGAAGTCTCTGATGATCACCAAGGAGGGCGCTTCGTTCCAGATCGAGAACGAGGTTCAGGTGGGCCGACAGCCGCCCGGCGCGGACCTGTCGGGGCGCCCGTTGAGATACGCGCGCGGCTACGAGCCGCACGCGCTCACGCCGCCCAGCCGCAACAAGGTCGCGATCTAACCGGTCACGCCCGCCGGCGCGCGCATGACCGGCGGCGCGCTCGAACTCCCGGCCAGGATCGGCTTCAGCGGTTCGACGAACGCCCAGCAAGCGGCGCCCATCACGTACAACCCCGCGATCAGCCACAACGGCACGTTCCAGTTGCCGAGCAGCGTGGCGGAATAGCCCGCGACGGGCTGCAACAGAATCGCCGCGATCTGTCCCGCGGTATTCATCGTGGCGGCGACGGTCGCCGAGTGCTCACGCCCGATGTCGACGCACGTGCTCCACGCCGGCGCCGTGGTCAACATGCACGTGCAACAGGCCAGCGCGATGAACACCGCCGCCACCACGGGCACGGTGGACAGGCTCGCCGTCACGATCATCACGGCCGCGAGCGTGTAGCCGACGACGCCCGGCGCGCGCCGCCCCAGCGTGAGCCCCGAGCGCCGGGAGATCACGTCGGAAAGATAGCCGCCGAGGAACTGTGTGGGTATCGCGAGCAGCAGCGGCAACGACGCGAAGATGCCGAGCTGCGTCTTCTCGAGTCCATGCTGCTCGTGCAGGTAGGTGGGCAGCCACGTGATGCAGTAGTAGAACGTGGCGCAATTGGGCATGTAGAGAAAGCACAGCAGCCGCACGTTGCGCTGGCGGAGCAGGTTGCCCCAGAACTCCCAGCCCCGCGGGAAGGCGACTTCGGGCGGGCGGTCTCTCAGGATGAGATCGCGCTCGGCCTCGTTGGTCGCCGCGTGTTCGGTCGGCTCATCGCGAAACCAGAAGTGCCAGGCGGCGACCCACACGAACCCGACCAGCGTGAACACAACCAGGATCTGCCGCCACGTGAACCACTGCAGTAGCTCGTTCACGAACACGGTGGTGAGCCCGGCCGACGTGTACGCGCATGCGAAGAAGATGCCCTTCGCGGTGCCGCGTTCGCGCAGCGGCATCCAGCGCGACAGCACCCGCGCCACGCTCGGGAAGGCGCCGGCTTCGCCCGCGCCGAACAGGAAACGCGCGATGAGCAGTGAGACGTAGTTGAACGCGCCGGCCGTGGCGAGCGTGAACAGCGACCACACGCTCACGATGCGCGACAACACGTTCTTGGCGCCGCGGCGGTCGGCCCAGAGGGCCGTGGGGATCTCGAAGATCGCATACGAGAGGATGAACGCAAAGAACACCCAGCTCATCGCGGCGTCGTCGAGGCCGAACTCCTTCTTGATGTACGGCGCCATCACGCCGATGCAGGCGCGGTCGAGATACGTGACCATGGCGAGCGCGCCCATGAATCCGATCACGCCGTAGCGTACTTTCGTCGGTTGCATCGAGTCCCCCTTCGCGGGAGATTTGACCACATTGCAACCCGTGATGGTCCGGGACCGTCTTATCCATAGTTGCGCGGGCGGCGCCGCCCGAGGGAAAAGACAATGACCCGAATCGTCTCGCTGGCCGCGGTCGCGGCCGGCTTATCGCTGCTGGCTCTCGGGGCCCGCTCGGAAGAGCCGCTGGCGCCTCAGCCCAGGATCAGCGAGCAGATGCGGATGCCGTGGCAGCGCGACCGGACGGACTACTTCCGGCGCTTCACGCTGTCCTCGAATCTCGACTGCGACCTGCCGACGCAGTGCATCCCCGACGAATCGACCTTCGTGGCCACCGACGGCGGTGAGAGCAAGGACAAGGACGGCAAGCCGGTCAAATGGCGGCGCGCCGACAGCTGGGGCGATGCGTTCGGATTCGGGGAGGACGTCGAGGACGGGCAGGTTGCCTATGCCTTCCGCAACATTCCGCGCGAGCGGGCAGGGCCCGTCCGGATCGCCATCGGCACGGACAACGGCGTACGCGTCTGGGTCAACGGAAAACAGGTCCTCGCGCGCGACGGCCGCCGCAAACTGACCTGGGACGACGATCTCGTCGATGTCGACCTGAAGGCGGGCGACAACCAGCTCCTGCTCAAACTCGCGGCGAAGGATTCGTTCGCGGTACGCGTGCTCGAGAGCGGCGCCACGCGCGAACGCCGCGCCGAGATCGCGCCGGACATCATCGAGATGCAGCCGGAGCTGTTCACCGTGCGCACCGACAGCTCGAAGCAGCGCGCCGATCGGGCCCCGGTGAATATCGACGTGTTCGCGCCCGGCGGCGAGGTGAAGTTCTCCGCGACGGCGGGGCGTGGCGAGCGGGTCGGCGTCGATGCGAAGGGCTGGCCCGACGGTCCGTATGAAGCGCGCTTCGTGACCCAGAACCACCTGGGACTCCACCACGTCACCTATCGCCCCTGGTACAAGGGCAACGCGCTCGACAAGGTGCGCGAACTCGAGAAGGCGGCGGCAGCGGCGGATGCATCGAAGCCCGAAGGTTTTACACTGAAGATGCTCGCGGAGATGGTCGAAGACCGTCTCGAGACCAGGCTCGCGGATGCCAAGGGCAACCCCTGGCCCAAGATCCACCCGGCGCTGATCGAGTTCGACGAGCTGATGCTCGAGCGCGCGGGAAAGCCAGGGCGGGTGCACGGCGGCGGATTCGTCCGGCTCGCGTGGATCGACGACACGGACGGCACGCCGCAGTACTGCCGCGCCTATCTACCTTGGAACTACGACGCATCGAGGAAGTGGCCGACGCTCCTGCAGCTGCACGGATACAACCCGAAGAATCCCAGGTACGTCGACTGGTGGGGCGCCGACAGCCGCTACGCGCCATACGAGACCGAGTTCTCGGGCAACCGCAGTCTCATCTATATCGAGCCCCATGGCCGCGGCAATACACAATACTCCGCGTTCGGCGGCGCGGACGTGAAGCGTTGCCTGGCCGAAGCGAAGCGCGTACTGAGCGTCGACGACGATCGCGTCTATCTCACGGGCGAGTCGATGGGCGGATGGGGCACGTGGAGCGTCGGCACGCGCAATCCGGAGCTGTTCGCGGCGATCGCGCCGGTTTTCGGCGGCACGGATTACCGCGCGGCGACCGAGGAGGAGAATCTCGTGAAGCTCACGCCGCTCGAGCACTTCCTGCTCGGCCGCGACAGCAGCTGGGCGCAGGCGGAAAGCCTCAACAACATGCCGATCTTCGTCGACCACGGAGACCAGGACGGCGCCGTGAAGGTGGAGTGGTCGCGCTGGGGCGTGCGCCTGCTGCAGCGCTGGGGCTACGACGTCCGCTATCGCGAGTTTCCGGGCAAGGTCCACGAGACGTTGTCGTGGAGCAACCCGCTCATGAACGTCGAGTCGTTCCTGGAGCACGAGCGCGATGCGCACCCGCGTCACGTGCGTGTGCGCTCGGCGGAGTTGCGCAACGCCCAGGCGTACTGGGTGCGCGTCGAGCAGCGCGCCCGGCCGCTCGAGTTCCTGAACGTCGATGCCGAGGTTGTCGACGCGAACGTGATCCGGCTCGACACGGAGAATGTCCTCGATGTCGCGCTGTCACCCGGGCCGCTCGTCGACGCGGCGCGTCCGGTGAAAGTTGTCTGGAATGGCGCCGCGCGCCACATGAAGCTCCCTGCCGACGGCGAGCTGCGTCTCACCGATGCGGCCTACAAGCCGGCAAGACTGCGCAAGACGCGCGAGCTTCCGGGCAGCCTCAACGACTTCTTCAACACGCCGTTCGCGGTCGTCGTCGGCACGAGCTCCCGGGATGCGCGCAGCAACGAACTGTGCCGTGCGCACGCAGAGCAGTTCGTGGACAACTGGAAGGAGTGGCAGAAGCACCCGCCGCGGCTCTTCAAAGACACCGAGATCTCCGAGGCCGACATCGCGAAGTACTCGCTGATCCTGATCGGCGGGCCGGAGGCCAACCGCGTGGCCGCGAGACTCGCGCCCCGGGTGCCGCTACGGATCCGCGGTGACGTCATCACCGTGGGCGGGCAGGACTACCACGCGAAGAACGCGGGCATCCAGATGCTGTATCCGAACCCGCGCAATGCCGAGCGCTACCTGTGGATCACCGCGGGCACCACGGCGCAGGGCCTGGCACTGGCAGCTCCCAATCCCTACAACCTCGTCGAGTGGGATTTCATCATCGATGACGGCCACATTCCGGCCGTGGGCGGCGTGACGATGCGCGAGCGGACGCGCGTGGTTTCCGGGATGTTCGATCAGAACTGGCGCTTCGACGCTTCGTTCGCCCGGCGCGGCGACGAGGCGGAACGCAAGAACGGCCGATTGCTGGGGATGCCGAGCGGGGCGCCGACGGATGCGAAGCTGGCTGCCGAGATCGCCGGCAAATACCAGATCACGAACGGCCCGACCGTCGTGATCGCGTCTCGGGACGGAAAGCTGATCCTCCAGGTCGATGACGCGAACGACTCGGCGGAGATGCAGATCGTCGAGGGTCTCAGGTTCTACCTGCCGCGCTTCAGCCTGTGGCTGTGGTTCGAGCGCGATGCGGCGGCGAAGGTGACGGTGCTCAAGGGTTTTCAAGGCGAGGATTTCGAGGGCAAGCGCGTCGACTGACATCGCTGGCAGCGCGCGCAGGCGGCCAGTAGCATGCGCGCCATGCTGATGCTGCTCGGACTGATGATTCCGCTCGCACTCTTCGTCTGGGTGGCGTTCGCGTTCAACTTCCTGATTCGCGACCGAAATCGCGTCAAACAAGGCTGGGCCGACGTCGACGTGCAGCTCCTGCGCCGTCACGATCTCGTCCCGCGGCTCGCGGACATCGTGAAGGGATACGCGGGCTACGAGCGCGCGCTGCTCGAAAGCGTGACCGAGCTGCGCACCCGCGGCGCGGCCGAGCAACATCCCGGCGCGCGCGGGCTGGTCGAGAGCTCGCTCGGTGCCGGCGTCCAGAAGCTCGTGGCGCTCGTCGAGGCCTATCCAGACCTCAAGGCGAGCCAGAACTTCGCCGAACTGCAGAAGCAGCTGGCCGACACCGAGAACCAGATCCAGTACGCGCGCCGCTTCTACAACGGCGCCGTGAATCTCTACAACAACCGCGTGCAGAAGTTTCCCGACGTGATCGTCGCGAGCCTGTTCGATTTCAAGGCGGCCGAGTTTTTCGAGCTCGAGGATCGCGCGCAGGCGCAGGCGCCGAGGGTGTCTACGTGAGGCGCTGGATGCGGCCCGCCGCGGCGTTGCTGGTGCTCCTCACGGGTGTCGCCGCGCCGGCGCGCGCGGACGAGCGCATCCTCGCCTACGACAGCCGCATCACGGTCGAGCGCGACGGCACCCTCGAAGTGCGCGAGGAGATCCGAGTCCGCGCCGAGGGGCGCGACATCCGCCGCGGCATATACCGCGATTTCCCGACGACCTACCCGACGACGGGTGGGCGATACATCACGGTCGGCTTCGCATTCCAGGGCGCGACGATGGACGGTCAGTCGCAGCCGTGGCGCACCGAGAATCGCGGCAACGGCGTGCGCGTCTACGTCGGCGATCCGAATCGCAACGTGTCCCGCGGCGAACACACCTACCTGCTCATCTACCGCACCGACCGGCAGATGGGCGACTTCGCGGATCACGACGAGCTGTACTGGAACGTGACGGGCAACGGCTGGGGCTTCCCGATCGACAAGGCGAGCGCGACGGTCGTGCTGCCCGACGGAATTCCCGCGGACCAGGTCAGGCTCGAGGCATATACCGGGCCGCAGGGCGCGCAGGGCCGGGACTTCACCGCTCAACTACTCGGCTCGACGCCCAAGTTCGCGACGACACGACCGCTCGGCGAACGCGAAGGCCTCACGATCGTCGCGATGTGGCCCAAGGGGCACATCACCGCCGCCGTCGAGAATTCCCTTGCCGCCCGGGTTCCGCAGCCGATCTCCACGCACGACGGCGCGGCGTACCAGGGCTCGACCGCCGGCGGCCGTTCCCAGGGCTCGCCCGCCGAAGGCATCCTGCAGCGCGAGTTGCCGAAAACCGCGGCGCCCCTGTACGTGGCGGGATTCGGACTCGCGTTTCTGCTTCTCTATTACTACTGGATCTGGGACCGGGTCGGCCGGGATCCTCCCGGCCGCGTCGTGATTCCCGAGTACGAGATGCCGCGCGACCTGTCCGCGGCGGCGATGCGCTACATCGTACGCATGGGTTACGACGACGCGGGCTTCGGCGCGGGGGTCTTGAGTCTGGCCGTGAAGGGACACCTGCACATCGAGGAGGAGTCGGGCGTCCTCGGGTTCGGCAAGAAATTCACGCTCGAGCGCGCCGTGCGCGCCGACGCGCGCCCGACCACGCAGGATGAGCAGGTGCTGCTCGACCGGATCTTCGCAGGGGGCGACCGGCTGGAGCTGGAAAAGCGGAACCACTCGATCGTGCGCGGTGCCCGCTCCGCGCACCAGGGGGCGCTCAAGCGTCAGTACAGCTCCGGGTTCTTCCGCATCAACGGCGGCTGGCATGCGCTCGGCGTGGTCTTCAGCCTGCTGTTCGGGTTCGTCGCGTTCGCGCTCCCGGGCAACACGGATGCCTGGCCCGAGTGGCACTTCGCGACACCGCCCGGCCGGCTCACGCTGTTCCTGCTCGTCTGCGGCCTCGCGGCCAATGGCGTGTTCGGCAAATTGCTCAAGGCTCCGACCGTCGTCGGTCAGACGGCCATGGACCGGATTCGCGGGTTCAAGATGTACCTCGAAGTCGCGGAGGGAGACGACATCCGCCGCGCCGGTGGCCCGCCGCCCCCGCGGCTCACGCCGCAGATCTTCGAGTCCTATCTACCGGCGGCGCTGGCGCTCGGCGTCGAATCCGCCTGGTCGGAGAAGTTCGCGCGCGTGCTCGACATCGAGGCGCCGAACTACCGCCCAGGCTGGTACTCCGGCAGCGCCTGGAACATCGCGCACGTCGCGAGCTTCTCCTCGAATCTGGGCTCGTCGCTCAACAGTGCGATCTCGTCGGCGTCCACCGCGCCCGGCTCGTCGTCCGGCGGCGGTGGCGGCGGCTCCTCGGGCGGCGGTGGCGGTGGCGGCGGCGGTGGCGGCTGGTAGGGACTGTCCCCTTGTCTTGTCATCTGACTTCAGCGATGAGCTGAACCTCGACGATCCCGCTGTCCGCCAGCAACACGGCGATTCCCTCTCGATGCTCAGAAACTGCTCGACAGCGTCAGCAGCCACCAGGTTCCGGGCCGGAAGTGCATTGTCTCGCGCAAACCCGGCGATCCGCGCCGATCCGGCGTGAAGAACACCCGCTGCCGGTATTCCGTGTCGCTGGTGATGTTGTATGCCATCAGCTTGATCTTGTATCCCGCGAGCGCCGTCGTTTCGACGAATGCGTCCAGCCGGCGCAGTTCGCGGAAGCGATCGATCTCGCTCGTCCGGTAGTCCGACTCCACGCTGCTGGCGAAGAAGGACAGTCCCCACGCGAACCGCGCGGCGTTCAGGTCCTGGCGCAGTTCCATCTCGAGAGTGTTCTCGAAGTAGTCGCTGATCGCGCGGTTCTCGCCGGTGAGCGGATCGCGCACATCGCTGTCGCTCCACGTGCCGGTGACACTCAACGTGCCGCCGCGGATCAGCGGCGCGAGCGACGCACGCGCGGAAAGTTCGAGGCCCAGTATCTCGCCGTCGCCGATGTTGCCCGGCGCATCGAATTGCGCGCCCGGCGGACCGACCGGCACGATGTCGGCGACGTCGCGCAGGAAGTGCTGGTAACCGCGCACCCGCAGCGCCGTGTCGTTCGGGAAGCGCAGGTCCGCCTCGATCTCTGCGTTCCATTGCGTCTGCGGCCGCAGATCCGGATTTCCGCCGGCGATGATGTCGTCCACGAGCTGCGCGCTCGAAACGAAGTCGTTGAAATCCAGCTGCCCGACGTCCCGGAACACCCGTGCCTGCAACTGGTGCTTGCCGAATTTTCGCGTGAGCTGCACGCGCGGCTTGAGAAAACTGAGCGAGACCGATTGCTCGGTATCCCCCGTGAACGACAGCCGCGAGGTCTCCGCCGCGACGCGCGAATCCAGCGACCAATTGCCGTCGAGCCGCCACGCGTGGCTCAGGAACGCCTCGGCGCGCTTCTCCTCGACGCGCAAGTTCGCGTTGGGAACCGGTACCTGCACGGGGCCCGCGCCCGAATCCCGGGTCAGCGACAGTGTTCCATCGAGCGTGTTGAACGCGGTCTCCGCGCCCCATTCGACCTGACCCGACTCGAGCGGGCGCATGAACGTGCCGCGAACGATCGTCTCGCCGCTGTCCCGGTCGAGCCGCTGGTCGAAGTGCTCGTCCCGCGCATCGTCCGCGTCGAAATGCGTGTAGAGCGAGTCGCTGAAGTTTTTCTTGCGTGTCGCGAGGCCGACGAGCTCGAAGCTCCAGGCGCCGATCGGCCGTTGCCAGGTGGCGCCGATCTCGCCGGTGCGCGTGGTTTCTTCGTGCGGTGCGTCCTCGCGATCGATTTGCGCGCCCGCGGGTGTCGTCGTGAGCGCGGTGTAATGCTCGTCGTATTCGCGCGACGAGGCCTGGCCGGTGAGCGTGAGCTTTCCTTCGCCCACCGGGAACGCCGCCTGCCCGTTCAACGCATACGTCCGCTCCTCGTGCGGCAGACCATTGCGGCGGGTCGCGACCGGCACGTCGTCGCCGTCCGTGAGGGTACGCACGCCGGGAGATTCGTGATCGTGCGTGTAGAGGTTCGCGCCGATCGAGTAGTCGACCGACTCGCTGCGCCCGCTCCAGCCGAAACGTCCGTAGGGCGCGACGACCTCGCGGTTGCTCATCTCGGTGCCGGCTTCCCACGTGCCACTGCCCGAGGTGCGCGTGCGCACGACGTTTGCGAGCACGGCAGCGTTCGACGCATCGCCGGCGACTTCCGCACCGCGCAGGATCTCGATGCGCACCACCTCCGTGGCGGGCACTCGTTCGAGCACGTCGGCGAGCGACTGGCTCTTCGCCGAGAGCCGCTCGCCGTCGATGAGTACGTTGCCGACCGCGCCCGCGAACCCCCGGCGCTCGTCCTCTTCCGGCGCGTTCAGCACGAACCCCGGGGTCTGGTTGATCATGTCGAGCGCGGTGCGCGGGGCGAACGATGCGTAGAACGTGGCCTCGTAGACCACGCGATCGGGCGTGGACAAGGCGGCGACCTGCGCCCAACCCGCGGGCGCGGCCAACAGCAGGGACAGGACGCGCAGCGCGCGAGCGCCTGCCGCCGTGAAGTCGAAGGTCAACCGGATCTCCCAATCGCGCGGGGGCGCGAAGGATAGTTGGTCTCGCGGGGAGGGACAAAGTTCGCCGAACCCCGGGTTAAGAAAATCCACCCTTCGGGTGATGGCGGCCTCCGCCGGGAGCGCGTACGGTCGCGTCATGAGAAATCCACTGGACACGCCGCACAAGGAGTTCACGGTCCAGCGCCTGTTCGAATCGGGCACGGTGTCCGTGCGGCACGTCGAGTGCCGCGGCACGTGCCGTCATCGCAGCCCCGAGGAATGCGCGTCCTCGACACACTTCGTGTTCCCGTATCGCGGCGTCTACCTGCGGCATGTCGGCGGTGATCTCGCGGTCGCCGACGCGAACCACGTGCTCTTCTTCAACGAAGGACAGGGATACCAGGTCAGCCATCCGGTGACGGGCGGCGATTCGAGCCTGGTCGTGTCGGTGGACGTGCAGGCCCTGCGAGAAATCGCGCCGCGGGACCTCTGGTGCGAGAGCAGCGGTACATTCTCGCTCCAGCATCTGCGGATCGACGCGCGTGCGCAGGCGCTCGTGATGTTGCTTAAACACAATCTGCAGAACGGCACGATCGAGGCGCTGGAGGCGGACGGCCTGTCCCTCACGCTCGTATCGCGCGCCATCGGCCCGCGCACGTCGCGGGCCGCCGGCGCCACGCGTGCGCGGCGGCGGCTCGCCGACCGCGTGAAAGTGCTGCTGGCGAGCGATCTCTCGCGGCGCTGGACACTCAAGGAGATCGCGCGCGAGATTCGCGGCTCGCCCGTCTACCTCACCCAGGTGTTCCAGCAGGTGGAGGGGCTGCCGCTCTATCGCTACCAGCTCCGATTGCGCCTCGCGCGCGCGCTCGACCTGCTGGCGCGACGCGAGGATTTGTCTGGCCTCGCGCAGGATCTCGGTTTCTCGAGCCACAGCCATTTCTCGGCCGCGTTCAGGCAGCTCTACGGCGCGACGCCGGCCGAATTCCGGGCGCGTTCCAACTAAAGAATTCGACAGCCCCGCGCGGCCGCGAATGGTCTCCTGACTACGCCCCGACACGAGGGTGACCGGAGGAGAACGTCATGACAGGCAAGACTTGCGCGGTGTGCGACTACCCGCTCGAACCCGCGAGCACCATCAAGGTGAAGACCGGCGACAAGACCGTCGAGGTGTGCTGCCAGGAGTGCGCGACGAAGTTGCGCGAAGCGAGCGCCGGCAAGCGCAAGATGTCCGCCTGAAGGCGGGAGGGGCCCGGCCACCCGGGCCCCGTTCCGTGTCGCAATATGCCCGTTCTGGGGACGGGAATTGTTCGCAGTTTCCGACCGTCGCGGGGCGGGCGCCGATTGCTAAGCCCCGGCATGAATGGGCACACTCGCATCGAACGAAAAGGCGCCTTCAGAAACGCCACCGGGGATGACGTGAACCTGATTTCCTACCTGCCGACCGCGATCACGACGCTCTTCGCCCTCGCCGCCGGCCTGTTGCTGGGCTACATCCAGTAATCCGGGATCGCATCGGCGCGTCGGCGCGCCGGACGAACCGTAGGAACGCACCGCACACGCGTCTTCCTGCGCGTGCAATGTTCGACGAATTCTCAGCTGGTTAGCGTTGCACCACCTCGAGGGCTGGCCCGGCGTGTTCCCGTAGCACCGCACCGCGCCAACCGCTTTCAGTCGCCCGGAACGTCGGGCCGGCCTTTGGGGACCACTCCGATGTGAGAAGAGTCCGCCCGTCGAAGCGGACGATCGGTCAAGAACGGACGACGCGCGGTCAAAGACCCATCTACTCGCGTCCTGCAAGCTCTCCCCGTCCTGACTAACAACCCAGACCCAAGGAGAGATTGTCGTGTTGATCGAAAAGAATGGCCGCGCCGCTGGCGGCCGGTTGATTGCGCTGATCTTACTGCCGTGATGACCCTCGTGAGCTTCGCTGCCGTCGCCGGCCAGGCAAACGCGTGCGAGAAGCTGGCGGTGAGCGAAGCCGTCACGCGCGTGAACAACGAGATGTTCACCGCGATCCACCGCGCCCGCACGGGTGTCGATCGGCCGGTGTACAACGCCTGGCTCGGATGATGTCGATGTGGTGGGTTACCGCTCATGGGTGGCTCGCCAACAGGCCGGCGCAGGGCTCCTACCATCTGTGTCCGGCTGATTCTTGCGGCGCGCATGCGCGCCGCTGGCGGAATGCCCGGTGCGCCGTGAACGCCGGTCGCGCACCGATCGAACCGCGGGCCTCCAAAGGCGTGAGCCCGCCTCCCCAGGATCGCTGCGGCCGCTGCGGATGACGTTCCGCGCCGCGCCGGGCTCGACATTCGCCCCGGCGGATTCGTCTGACGCCCGATGGCGATACTCCGTCGGGCGCCCCCACCACGGCGCCTGAGTACACTCCAGGCAGCGTCCGCGCTGTCCGTCTCTTTCGCCCGCGTTCCCGGGGTAACCGCTTGAAGCCTGCAATCCTCGTCATCGTCACCGTCGTGTTGCTCGCCGTCGGCAGCGCGGTGCTGATCGGCGCCGACGGACCGCGCAAGCGCAAGCCGTACCCCAAGCCGACGCCGCCCCCGCCCGCATCGCCCATCTACCACGACGTCCGCGAACGCATTCCCACCGAGGACGAGATCGCCCGGGAGGCGAACGCGCACGTCGACGAACACGTTGCCGCACTCGCGAGCGCGCTGTCGCGGGGTGATCTCGCCGCGCGCGACGCGCAATTCCTCCACGTGCTGCCCGAGCTGATGCAGGTGGCGCCGGACCGCGTGACCGCGTTGCTCGGGACGCTGCAGGCCGGTGAAGCGCGCGACCTGCTGCGCGTCGAAATGACGCGGCAATTGATCATGGACGACACAGACGCGGCCCTCCGCTGGATCGGGGCGCTGGAGGACGAGGCGGAGAAACGCGACAGCGCCCGGGTCGCCGTGCGCGAGCTGGCACCGCTCTACCCGGACGAGGCGGTTCGCGTCGCGGAGTCGCTCGGGATCGGCGGGAACGAGGTCGAGCGCGCGCCAGCCGGTTAGTATCGGGCCCTCACATCGCCCGGGGGCCGCATGTCTCGTCTCGTTTTCGGTCGGATCGCCATCGCGGTGCTCGCTCCGATCATCGCTTCGGCCGCGCTCGCGACCGCCGCGCAGTCGGGCTTCGTCACCGTCAAGGGACGCCATTTCGAGCTCGACGGCAAACCTTACTACTACGCGGGCGCCAATCTCTGGTACGGCGCCTACCTGGGCGTCGCCGGCAAGGGCGGCGATCGCGCGCGGCTCACGAAGGAGCTCGATCAGCTCGCGGCACAGGGGATCCTCAACCTGCGCATCCTCGCGATCTCGGAAGCCAGCACCCTCAAGCGTTCCGTCACGCCGGCCATCGTGCGCCGCCCGCACCACATCGACGAGACGATCTGGCAGGGGCTCGACTTCCTGCTCGACGAGATGGCCAGGCGCGACATGAAGGCCGTGCTCTACGTGAACAATTTCTGGCAATGGTCGGGCGGCATGTCGGCGTACGTGGCGTGGTCCACGGGCAAGCCCGCGTTCGATCCGGACGTCACCGGCGACTGGAACGGCTTCATGGACAACTCGGCCTCGTTCTATCGCGACGCCCGAGCCCAGGACGCGTTCCGATTCGCCGTCAGTCAGCTGGTGACGCGCAGGAATTCCGTGAACGGCCGCGCGTACACCGAAGACCCGACGATCATGAGCTGGCAGCTCGCGAACGAGCCGCGTCCGGGCCGCGACGGCAACCGGCAGTATTACGCCGACTTCGCGCGCTGGATCAACGGCACGGCCGGCTTCATCAAGAAGCTCGCTCCGAAGCAGCTCGTGAGTTCGGGCAACGAGGGATGGATGGGCACGGGCGGCGATCGCGACCTGTTCGTGAAGTCGCACGAGACGAAGAACCTGGACTACCTCACGTACCACATGTGGGCGCCCAACTGGCAATGGTTCGACCCGAAGAACGCCGCCGACACGTACGACGGCGCGTGGACGAAAATGCAGGACTACCTCGACTGGCACATCGACACGGCCAACAAGATGGGCAAGCCGATCGTGCTCGAGGAGTTCGGTATCAATCGCGACGAGGGCTCGTACCGCCCCGGCGCGACCACCGTGTACCGCGACAGGTTCTACACCGCCATCTACCAGCTGCTCGCGCGCCGCGCCGCGGCCGGTGACGCGATCGCCGGCTCCAACTTCTGGGCCTGGGGTGGGGCGGGACGGACGAAGAACGCCGATTTCATGTGGAAAGCGGGCGACGCGTTCGTCGGCGACCCGCCGCAGGAGGCGCAGGGCCTCTACTGCATCTTCGATTCCGACGCGTCGACGATCCGCATCGTCGCGACGCACGCGCGCCAGATGAGCGACATCCGGCCGTCCACGAGGAAGAAGTAGACGCTCAGCGCGCCGCGGGCGCGGAGCCGGCAGCGGTCGCGCCGCCGGTCCACCTGTCGACCATCGCCCGCAAGGCGGTCAGCGAGAAGGGCTTCGCGAGGTAGTCGTCCATGCCGGCCGCGAGGCAGGCCTCGCGATCACCATGCATCGCATTACCCGTGAGCGCGACGATGGGCACGCGCAGGCCGGCAGGCTCGGCGGCGCGAATCGCGCGGGCGGCGGCGAGCCCGTCCATCACGGGCATCTGGCAATCCATCAGGACCAGGTCGAGCGCCGGATCAGCGGCAACCGCCGAAACTCCCTCGCGGCCATTCGACGCGGTGAACACGGTGAACCCCATCATGTCGAGCATCGCGCGCGCCATCTCCTGGTTCACCGCATTGTCCTCGACGACGAGCGCGCGGCCGCGCGAGTTCGGCGGGCTCAAGGAGCGGAGCCGCATGCTCTGTGCCGGATCGATCGATGCCTGGGCGAGCACGTCGGGCGTGACGAGTGGTTTGACGAGGCAGCGCGTGACGCCCGGCGGCGGCGCGGCATCGGCATCGGGAGGCAGCAGCGCGAGCACTTCGATGCCGCGCGGGGCGGCCGCGGCGCGCAGTCCGTTCACCGCCTGATCGATGTTCGCGATCGCGCAGCAGTCGAGGACCACGCGGATCCGGGACACTTCCGGCGAAAAATCCGCCAGCGCTTCGATCCCCGAGATCGGCGAATCGACGCGGATGACCTGCGCGCTCTCGGCCGACAACTGTTCGCCGACGGCGCCGCCCAGCAGTGGATGCAGTCCGACGAGCAGCACGCCAAGATCGGGAGCGGGCGCCACCGGTGGCGAGCCGACGCTCGCCACACCGGCCGGAATGCGCAGCGAGAAGCGGCTGCCGCGACCGGGCTCGCTGTCGAGGTGCATCGTGCCCTGCATGAGTTCGATGAGTTGACGCGAGATCGCGAGTCCGAGCCCCGTACCGCCGAACTGGCGCGTGACGCTGCCGTCCGCCTGCTCGAAAGCTTCGAAGATGCGCGCCTGCTCGCTCTGCGCGATGCCGGGTCCGGTATCCACGACGTAGAACTCGAGAGTGCACTCCTGGCTGGTGCCCGGTACGACTGCGACGCCGAGCAGCACGGCGCCCGTCTCCGTGAACTTCACCGCGTTGTTCACGAGATTGCCGAGCACCTGCCGCAGCCGGAGCGAGTCGCCGTGGATCACCGCGGGCACGTCGCGCGCGATGTGCGCCGCGACGTCGATTCCCTTGGCGTGCGCCCGCGCGCCGAACAGTCCGACCACCTGCTCGAGCTCGCGGCGCAGCTCGAAAGGCGCGCGCGACAGCTCGAGCTTTCCGGCTTCGGCCTTGGACAGGTCCAGCACATCGTTGATGAGCGTGACGAGCGACTCCGCCGAGGTCTTGAGCGTGCGCACGAAGCGGCGCTGCGTGGCGTCGAGCGCCGTGTTCTCGAGCAGCGAAGCCATGCCGACCACGCCATTGAGCGGCGTGCGCAGCTCGTGGCTCACGTTGGCGAGGAATCGGGATTTCGCATGCATCGCCGACTCGGCGGACTGTCGCGCGCGCTCGAGCGCGGCGGCGGTGCGGTGCTTGTCGGAGATGTCGGTGAGCACGGAGGCGACGCCCGTCACCGTGCCGTCCTCGGCGAGCAGGGGCGTCTTCGCGATGAGCACGTTGAAGGTCTCGCCGGTGACCGACTCGATCGTCGTCTCGTAGCGTATCGACGATTTGTCCGCGAAAAGCAGCTCGTCCGTGGCATGGTGGCTGCTGGTGCGGACGCGATTGGATACCTCGTCGAGCCGGCGCCCGACGATGTCTTCGCGCGGGACGCCGAGCATCTTCTCCCACGCGTCGTTGACGAGCGTGACGCGCCGGTCCGCATCGCGGATCACCACGGGCAGGGGCAGGGTTTCGAGCAACGTGCGCATGACGCGCAGCGCGTTCGACAGGGCCCGCTCGAGTTGCTTGCGCTCCGTGACGTTCGCGTGCGTGCCCGTCATGCGCAGCGCGCGGCCGGCGGCGTCGCGCTCCGTGACGTCGCCGTAGGTCTCGATCCACACCCAGCGGCCGTCGACGTGACACACGCGGTGGATGAACTGGAACTTGTCTTCACCGCGCAGCGCCTTCCGGGCGCTTTCGATGAACTCCGGGAGGTCGTCCGGGTGCGTGAGCTCGCCGAGCTGCTCGAGGCTGAGCACCTCGTCGCGGTCGCCACGGCCGATGAACGTGCAGTAAGTCCGGTCGACGAACACCTGGCCCGAGGCGACGTCCCAGTCCCACAGGCCGAGGTTCGAGGCGTCGACCGCGATCTTGAGCCGCTGGTCGATGCGGGCGCGGTCGGCCTGCGCGTCGCGCAGGTGCTCGAGGAGCGCGAGGCAGCCGGTGCGCAGCGTCGCGGCGTCCACGGCGCGGCCCGACCGCAGCGCGGCGATCACGGCGTCGACGCCGGTCGCGCCATCAAGGCCGAAGGCGCGAGCCAGCTTTTCCTGCAGTTCGGGGTTCAAAGAGGGGGTACTCCGATATCTGGTGTCGGCAGCGCGGGAAAATCCTGAGAGGCCGCCGACGGGGAAATGTGCGGCAGGTCACACTGGCCGCGCCGCGCCGACGGGCCTATGCTCCGCGGCATGTCCCCGCTGGAACCGTCGGACGATCGCCGCGCCGTTCCGCGCCATCTGCGCGACGGTGAGCACGACGGTGTGCGGGATACGTCGGCCTCGGGCATCCGCAAGGCGGATGCGGCGCCGGGCGGTTCGCGCGGAGTCATCGCGCTCGTGGCGTTGCTGGTGCTTGCGGCCGTCGTCTGCTGGTACGTGCTCGCGGGCTGAAGGGGCGCGGCAGGACGGCCGAGGCTTGCGAGCCGGCGCCGTTTGCCTATGCTCGCGCGCATGCCCGTGCATTCGCTGTTTCCAACCCGCATCTACACCGCGCCGATCGCGCGCGGCGATCTCAATTCGCGGCTGCTGCGCGAGTGCCGGCACCTTGCCGAGGAGGACATCGCCGGGCGCAGGTGGTCCGCCACTAACTATCCCGGGGGCTTTACGTCGTACAACTCGCAGGCGCGCATGCACCGGATGTCGCCGACGTTCGCCGCCCTCGAGAAGCTGATCGACGGGCACGTCCGCAAGTTCGCGCGCGTGCTCGACCTCGACCTCGCGCGGCGCAAGCTCGAGATGACGGATTGCTGGGTCAACGTGATGTCGCGCCAGGTGGTGCACGGACTGCATCTGCACCCGCTCGCGACGATCAGCGGCACTTACTACGTGCGCACGCCGCGCGGCTGCTCGGGTCTCAAGTTCGAGGATCCCCGGCTGGACCGCTACATGGCGGCGCCGCCGCGCAAGTCACGCGCGCGTCGCGACAACCAGGTGTGGGTGACCGTGCCGGCGGAGCAGGGCCGGGTGGTGCTGTTCGAGAGCTGGCTGCGTCACGAGGTGCAGCCGAATCCCACGAAGACCGAGCGCGTCTCGGTGAGCTTCAACTACTCCTGGTTCTAGAAGCCCACCGCGTTCATGATCGCCCGCAGCGCGCGCGACCACACCTGGAAGTCGGTCGCCGCGACGAATAGCACCCCGGTGAGCGCGCCGTCCAGGTGCGCGTCGTGGTTGATGTTGTCGCGCGAATGCTTCGACGCCCACTTGCTGTACGCGAGATAGCCGATGGCGAACAGCCATGACGGGATCGGGATCGCGAAGAAGAGGTAGATCATCGAAGTCGGGAAATAAAGGATGTGCGCGAACAGGATCGCCAGGATGGCGCCCGACGCGCCGAGCGACGCGTAGTTGGGATCACCCCGATGCTTCCACACGGTTCCGAGGCTGCTCACGAGCAGGCCGATGAAATACAGCGCCACGAACTTCACCGTGCCGATCCGGTACTCGAGGTTCGGCCCGAAGAAAAAGAGCGTGAGCGCATTGAAGAACAGGTGGCCGAAATCGCCGTGGACGAAGCCGCAGGTGACGAGGGTGTCGTAAGTCTTCTTGCGCAGCATCCAGTACGGGCGCAGCAGGTTGCGTTCCAGCAGGCCCGGGCTCACGCGCAGCGCGAGGAAGCTCACGACGACGATGATGCCGAGGATGGCGAGGGATGCAGGGGTGCGCTCGAAATCCATCATTTCACCGCCGGGGCCAGCCCGCGATCCTGCAGCCAGTCGGCGAGGCGCTGCGGCCACGCGCGGATGCTCGCGTAGCCGGACCGCTGACCCATGTTGAACGCGTGTTTTCCCTGCGCGTAGATGTGCGTCTCGATCGACGCGTTCGCGGCATGGTACTTGCGCGCGATGTCGAACAGCACGTCGGCCACGTACTCGTCGTCGGCCGCGCCCAGCAGGAACAGCGGCGGGGCATCCTCGGGCACCTGGGCGGGTATGCCGAGCGGGCCCGGGTAGATGAGGATCTCGAAGTCCGGCCGCGCGCTGACGCGCTCGACGGGATCCTGCGCGACGGGATTCCCGCCGACGGGTGGATAGGCGACCAGCGCCGCCACTTCTCCGCCGGCCGACCAGCCCATGACGCCGATGCGCCGCGGATCGACTTCCCATTCCGCCGCGCGCGCCCGCACCGTGCGCATCGCGCGACGGATGTCCTGCGCGGTGTGCTCGATGGTGTACTTCGAACCGTCTTCGCGAGACAGCCGGTACTTGAGCGCGAACGCCGTGATCCCGAGGCTCGAGAGATACTGCGCCGGCCCCACGCCTTCCGGGTTGAACACCAGCTCGCGATGACCGCCGCCCGCCGCGACGATGATCGCGGTGCCGTTCGACTTGCCTGCGGGTGGCGCGAACACCGTCAGCGACGGGTTGTGGATGTTCTTGAACCACCACTGGTCGTGCTGTTCGGGCTCATCGCGCCGCGCTTCGAATCCGGGAGCGCCCTTTTCCCACAGCGGGACGACCTGCTGTGCGGACGCAATGACGGGAATGAGCAGCAGGGCGAGGAGGCAAGGGCGAAGCATGGCCGCGAACCTTGCCACATTCGCGCGGAAAAGTTCAGCGTTCGCGCGTCACGACGACGTACGACCACCAGCTCTCCTCCGCCGGCGCAGTCACTGCGCTCCAATACCACGATGACACGTCCGGCCATGTGCGGCCATCGTCATCCTCGTCCAGATGGCGGATCTGCTCGCAAACTTCCAGGGACTCGCCGTCCTTGGTCGCGGTGAAGCAACTCATTCCGCCGCCACGGCGCGCGACGCGCATCGGGCGCGGTGAGATCGCATAGCCCGCACCCCGGAAGCAGTGGCTCGCCGGATGGAGGCGCCGGGTGGGCGCATCGATCCAGCGCACGACGACTTGTTTGTCAGCGGTCGCGAAGCGCGCGACGCGGCCGGGAAAGTCGCGCGCGAACCAGTCGTCCTGTGGGCCCGGTGGGAGGCGATCCAGTTTTTCACCGTCGAACTCCTCGGGCCAGCCCGGAAACGTGGAGACTCGAGTGGCTTGCGTCTCCGGCCGCGGTAGCACCGGCGTCAGGGCGGCGAGCACTGCCACCGCGCAGAAGATGGCCACCCGCATCACGTTGCCCTCGTGCGGTTGCTCCACGAGATCCACGTACACAGCGCCACGGCCGTGATGCAGAACGCGGCGACGCCGATCGCGTCGTGCAGCCACTCGAATCGAAGCGTCTCGGGCAGGCCGGTCTCCAGATAGAAGAGGCTGGTCGCACGCAGGACGTTGCTGGCCAGTGCGATCGCGGTGCCCGCGAGCAGCGCGAGCGCGTAGCGCCCGGCGCGCAGGCGATACAGGTAGGCGAGCGCACTCGCGAGGAACCAGCACGCCCACAGCATCCGCACGCCGCTGCAGGGAGCGTCGAACTCGACGAGTTCGTCGCCGAATCTCAGCGCCAGTCCCTCCGTCTCGACGGCGACGCCGTTCATGCGCAGCAGGCCGAGGCTCGCCTGCAGCGCCAGGAATCGCGCGGGCCAGGCGAGGAAGAACTCGAGCGAGTCGACGACGGGCAGCGCGAGTGCGACGAGGCCAACGAACGCGGCGGAGGGCCGCTCGTGTGGCGGATGCGCGGCCGCATGCAGGCAGTACGCGACGGCGAGCGATGCCGGGAGGATGCGCAGCAGGGGCGGGAGGGTCAGCGTCGCGATGGCATACGACATCAACAGTCCGCTGAGTGGCCACGGCGACAGCCGCCGGGGCGCATGCCGGAACCACGGTGCAAGCAGCACCGCGCCGATCAGCAGCAGGGGCATTGTCGCGACGAGGTCCGGGCTCCGGGCGGCGAGCAGGGTCCACGCCTGCCAGCACGCAGCGAGCACGACGACGAGTGCGAGCCAGGGATTCATGCGGGTGCGCGGCGCCGCTGCCAGGCCATCCAGCCGAAGGCGAGGCAGGCGACGATCAGCAGCGCCCACTCGCCCGGCTCGGGGATCGTCGGCACGAGCGACGGATCGGGTGGCGCGAGCCCGGCACGCTCGTACTCGATGTCGGTCTCCAGGACGACGGCGCCACTCACCGGGGTGACGAGCTGGTATTGCATGGACAGCTTCGCGGCCTGCGCGGCCGCTGCCGGGCCACCTTGCGCCATGAGCGTTTCGACCGTGTCGAGTGCCCAGAGACGCTCGATGTGTTGCGAGCCCTTGAGCGAATCGGCCTGCGTGACCGATCGACGAACGGTCCAGCGCGGGCCCGTGGCGAAATGGTCGTCGAACGCGGCCCTGACGTCGGCGACGTGATCTCCGCTCCAGGCGCGCGTGCGCGCAAGCTGGAAGAGGCGCGGATGACTGAGCAGCTTGTTAGGCCCGGCGCCGACGGGCAGCAGCCAGATCTCGGGCAGGCGACGGCCGCGGTCCAGCGCCTGCTGGAGCGCGCCCCGTTGATCGATGAACTCGTGCGGCTGCGGGCCGTGGATCCACAGGAGTGTCGCGACCGGTTCTCCTTCGAGCGCCGCAACGGCTTCGGCGAGCGCGCCGAGATTGTCTTCTCCGCCGGCGAACGACTGGCGCGCGAGCAGCTTCTCGAGCTCGGCGTGCCTTTCGACGTTCCACGGCGCCAATCCCAGCACGTCGGTCCGCGCACCCGCGACGGCGAAACCGACGCGGGCCCCGGCCGGAATTTCCCGTACGGCGGCAAGCAGCGCCTCGCGCGCGGGCAGTGCCCGCTTCGATCCGTCGACGACGATGAACAGGGAGCCCGCGGGCTCGCTGGGTTCGCGGCGGATCGTCTGCACGATCGCTCCCGAGCCGGCGCGCTCGGCGAGCGGGTCCCGCGACAGCGTGAGCCGCGGCCGGCGAGATGCGAGCTCTTCGTCCGAGTAGCTCGCCCGTCGCCGCACCGTCTTGCCGGCGGCATCGAGCGTGAAGCCGCTGTCCGCGACCACCTCGCGCGCGTCGCCCTCGATCCACACGGCGTGGCGCAGCGTGGCGTCGATCGAGAAGTTCCGGTCGACGATGGCGGGCAGCGCGAGTGTGGCGCGTCCACGGCCGTCCAGCTCGAGAGGCGCGGTGATCCCGACGCGGATCTTCGAACTTCCCGACGCCGGCACGGGAAACATCTGGACGAACGCCTGGTCGGCGCCGTTGGTCGTCACCAGCAGCGGATCGCGACGGGTGCGCACCACCGATTCGTAGGCCGCCCGCGCGGCCTCGCGCGTCGCGAAGACGGCTTCGCGCTCGACGCCGTTCACCCACAGCGTGGCTCGTGACACGACTCCCCCTGGAGGCAGCGCGAGCGTGAGCCTTGCCTCGTGTGGCTGCTGGGAGGCATTCATGAACTCGGCGGTCCACTCGACGTAGGCCACCGCGTCATCGGCGTCGATCGATCCGTCGAGGCGCGAGCCGCGCAGTGACAGTCCACGCAGCCGGCCGCCGACTTCCGTGCCGCCTTGATCCCCGTCCCACTGCCAGTTCCGCGCGAATCCCCACGAGCCCTCGTCGAATGGCGGCGCCACGGAATTGAACGGGTCGCCGCTGACGCGGTAGTACAGCTCGCGCGCGGCCGGCGGCGAGACGAAGCCATTGCCGGCGCGATCATCGAACAGCCAGTGCCGGCTCTCGAAGAGGAAGCCCAGCAGACCGGCGTTCTGCCGGCTCGAGTCGTAACAGAGGCGCAGCAGCACGTCGCGATCGCCGAAGCGCCGCATGAGGCCGACGGCGCGCGCGATCCTCGCGGGGTCGCTGCCCGACGTGACGCGGACGGCCTCGCGCGTGATCACCGTCGGCACGTCGAGCGCGAGCAGCACCGCGAAGGCGCTGAGCACGCCCGCGACGGCGAGGGCGCGCACCGGGCGCACGGATTCCTGCGCGCCGCGGCGGACGAGCGCGAACGCCGACACGGCGGCGCCGAGCGGCGCGAACGGCAGCAGGCCGAGCCCGAAGAAGACGATGCCGATGGCCGCGAACGGGTAGATCGGCAGGAAGAACAGCGAGTAGCAGAGGGCGATGCCGCCCGCGGCGCAGCCGGCGAAAAGCCACGGCCGCGTGAGCGGCTCCTCGCGGCGGCGCGCGAGCCAGAGCCGCAGGTTTACGGTCGGCACGGCGACGACGAGCGCCAGGTGCGCGAGCGTCGGCACCGGATCGAACAGCGATTGGGCGCACAGCCTCGTGATGAGCTCGACGCCGATGGCGACGTAGGGCAGCAGCACGCCCGCGAACAACGACAGCCCCGACGCGAAGGCCCGGCGCACGGGCGCATGCCGCCCGGCAAATGGTGGTGGTTCCATGACGCTCCCTGGTTTCGACCCTGCCGGGATGATGGGCCCGGAAAGCGGCGGAACGGTGGACGAACTGTGGCGAAACAGGGCGCCGACCACGCGGGAAAAAAAAGCCCCGCAAAGCGGGGCTTGTAGTTAGTCGTCGTCGACTTAGGTAATCGCTGTCAGCCGACCATGTCGACTACACGAACTTGAATATTGCGGCTGGGACGTTGGTGACCTGTCGGCCCCCGGCTAAACAGTTAAGCCCGCGTGTCGATCCACGCCTTTTTCGTCCTCACCAGTAGCCATAACGCGTGCTACCGACTGAACCCGTGTTCGTGAGCAAATCCGTAAGTTTCTATGTCCTCGAAATCTTTGTCTCTCGCGCGCATCACTTCATGATGCAACGCGGGAGAGCTTACCCTCGTCATCGTTACAAAGTCGTTGCAGAGACGCTGTTTTCAGCAACTTAAGCACGCTTTGTCGAACTCGACCGAGCGGATGATACGCCGAATCGCCAGTCCCACAATGTCTCGACCGCGCGACAATCCGCCCCTGGTAACGGCAGGAGCTACGAATTCTGCAGCCCGTCGGATGCGCGGAAACGATCGCCGCGGCGCAGGCGGATCGAGAACACCACGCCCGATCCGTCCGGCAGGTCCGCCGCCTCGGCCGACCCTCCGTGGAATTCGGCGATCAGGCGGACGATGTAGAGGCCAAGTCCGAAATGTGGCCGCTTGTCGGTCTCGGCGCGGGACTGCCACAGGGATTCGAACAGCCGCGTGGCGGCCTCTGGCGGCAGCAGCGGGCCGGGGTTGGCGACCGAAAGCTCCGCGTGCGTGGCATCGGCACGCAAACTCACGCGGATCGTGGCGCCATCCGCGCTGAAATCCACGGCATTGTCGACGAGCTTGTCGAGCATTTGCACGATGAGATCGGGCGCGCCGGTGAACAGCAGCGGTTCGGCGGGGACATCGCACGCAAACTGCCGCCGCGGGAATGCCGCGCCATAAGCATCGACCGCGGCCCGGACGAGCACCGCCAGATCGAACTGCTGGCGATCGCTGTGTGCGATCGCTTCCTCGACGCGGGTGGCGGCGCCCATGGCGGTCAGGATGGCGCCGAGTCGTTCGCTGCCCTCGCGGGCGCGCGCGATGTAGATCTTCGCGTTTTCGCCCATCCCGGATTGACCTGCCGCAGCCGATGCCTGGGCCTCGGATTCCAGGTTTTCGAGCGATGACCGGACGATCGTGAGCGGCGTGCGGATCTCGTGCGCGAGCTTGCCGGCGAGCGTCCGCAGATAGCCGGTGTATTCGTCGAGTCGGCCCAGCAGAGAAGAGAAGCTGCGCGAGAGGTCGCCGAGCTCGTCCTTCGCTTCGCTCTCCGGCAACGTTCGCGACACGCTGCCTTCGCGGCCGAGCGCGGTCTCGCTGGCGGCGCCGAGTCGCGAGATCCGCAGCGTCATCCGGCCGGCGAACCAGAAGGCGGCGATCACGGTGAACAACGTGACGAACAGCGTGAGGTTCAGCAGGCGAGTGAGCGCCCGGTCCCGCAGCGTAAGCCAGCGATCCGCCGTCTGGGCGAGCTGGATCACGCCCAGGACGTGCTGGCCGTCGGCGGAGTAGATCGGTGCCGCGGCGGCGACGATCACCCGGTTTTCATAGGGTCCGGCGAACAATGCCGACGCCGGTGCGCCCCGCGCCGCGCGCGCGGTGAGCGCCTGCGCGGCCTTCGCGCGCTCGACCTGCGAGACGCTGCGCGGGATTGCGCCGCCGTCGAGGAACACCCGGTACATGCGCGGCAGGAAGCCCCGCAGGCGCGTGTAATCGCCGGGCAGCGCCGGCGCGTCCAGGCGCGTGAGCACGGCGTTCGTCGCCGACGTCACCGTGAGCTCCACGCCGGGTTGAGTGAACTGATCCAGGTGGATGTTGAGATCGGGCGAGGCGGCGACGAGCCGGCCGGTGGCGCGCAGGTCGGCGGCGTCCAGGGTGCCATAGCTCTCGCGTGCGCTGCCGCGACGATCGCGGTCGTCCACGAGGGCGCCGATGTGCTGCCCGACGAGCGACAGCGGAATGCCGATCTCGAGCACGTAGCCATCGCGCGAGCGCTGCCAGACGGCCTCGATGCGCGGCTCGCCGACGGCTTCCTCGCGTCCGTACTCGCGCGTCTCGATGCGGCGCCCGCGCGCGCTGCCCGCCCCCGAGCTGCCGAAGAACAGGCGCTGTTGACCGCCGCGCTTGTCGTCGAACGCAATCCACACGCGGTCACCGAGCGTGTCGGGGTCGAGCGGCGCCATCTCGGAACCGTCGTAGACGACCTTGTCGTCCTTCACGAGCAGCGCCAGGTAGAGCCAGCGCTCGTGCGTGGCGGCGAGCATGCGCAGCGAATCGCCGCCGGGCCCCGCGACGCGCACGAGGTTGCGATTGTCGAGATCCCATTCGTCCGCGCGTCCGTCGATGAGCGGAGCGCCCGACATCACCACCGGCGTGAGGTCGCGCTCGGAATGGCGATCCAGCGCGGGCAGCGAATCCGCGCGGAACAGCAGTTCCTGCCGGCCCTTGAGCGACCCGGCGATCGTGGTGGCCACCGCGAGCAACGACTGCTTCTCGCTCTCGCGCAGCACGGACTCCATCTCGCGGGCGTACTGGCAGCCCGCCCACGGCAGCGTGAGCGTCGTCAGCGCGAGCATCAGTAGTTTGGTGCGGAGGCGGAACGGCGAGATCGGTCCGAAGTTCAGCAGATCGGCGACGCGGCCCACCGTGTCCCCTCAACTGACCCAGCGGTAGCCCATGCCGTACACGGTGTGCACGGCATCGAACTTGTCGTCGACCACCTGGAACTTGCGGCGGATGCGTTTGATGTGCGAGGTGATGGTGTTGTCGTCGAGCACGACGTTCGCCGCGTCCATGAGCTGCTGCCGGTTCTTGACATGGCCAGGGTGCTTGGTCAGCGCGAAGACGATCCAGAACTCCGTGAGCGAGAGCAGCACGACCTCGCCGTTCCAGGTGACGGACATGCGTTCGGAGTCGAGCGACAGCGCGCCGCGGCGGATGACCTGCTTTTCTTCCGTCGGCCGGCGCAGCGCGTCGACACGGCGGAAGAGAGCGTTCACGCGCGCGCTGAGGTGCGCGAGCGAGAGGTCCTTGGTGAGGAAGTCGTCGGCGCCGAGACGCAGGCCCGACACGGCGTCGAGCTCGCTGTCGCGCGCGGTCAGGAAAATGATGGGCAGCTCGGCGGAGAGCCCACGCAGTTCGCGGCACAGCTCGAATCCGCCCTCGGGTTCGTCCTCGAGCGAGATGTCGATGACGGCGAGATCCGGCAACCGCGCGGCGAATGCGGCCATGGCCTCGCGGCGGTTGGGATAGCCGCGCACGGCGTAGCCCTCGCGCGAGAACGCGGCGGCGTAGTTGTCGCGAATGGCACGCTCGTCTTCCACGATCGCAATCGTCTTCTTCATGGCGGGCGAGTTTAAGCGAGCGGCGGCCGGGCCGGGGGCGGGGCCACATTTGGTCACTTTCCGGCCGTGAGCCGCCTTAAACCCGCCACGGCGTTGCCGGCGCGGGGGCGCGAAATCACAGCGTCCCAACATGGAGAGAGCGCCATGAACGAACGCCATCAGATCGACACCCGCCAGGCTGCCGCCGGACAGTTCGGTCCCGTCCCGGGCGAACGCTGGCGCCGATTCCTCGAACGCGTAGGCACCCGGAGCAACGACTTCTCGTCGCGGCTGTCGCGGGCGCGCTTCGTCTACCTGCATCGACGCCACACGGCGACGAACTGGTTGCCGCTGTGACCCCGCGGGACGAGTCGATGTCGTCGCCCTGGGCCTGGCTCGCGATCGGCGTGCTCGTCGGCTGCTGGATCGCCGAGGCGTCTTTGTGCGCCGCCCGTGGCCTCTAACCCCTCACAGGCGCGGGAGATTCACGATGCTCAGGTTGCGCACCCGCGCGCGCTGCGTCGCGGCGAGCGCCTGGGCCACCGGTTCGTAGGAAACGCGTGAATCCGCGCTGAAGTGCACGACGGGTGCGGGTTCGACCGCATCGAGAATCCGCAAACGCCTTTCGAGCGCGGCCACCGAGGTGAATTGCTCGTCGTTCAGGCGCATGACGCCATCGAATTCGATCCGCAGATGGAATACCTGCGGATGCCGGGTGCCGGAGCTGCCGGCCGGCAGGTTAAGCTTCGTTGCGTGGGTCATGACGGGCAGCGTGAAGATCAGCATGACGAGCAGTACGAGCAGGACATCGATCAACGGCGTGGCGTTGAGCTGCGGCTCCGCCGCCAGGGACTCGGTTGACATGGGGCACCTCCATCTGCGGCAAACGCGCGCCAGCGTATGGCGGGGTCGAGACCTGCGGGGCGCCGCATGAGGGCAGACCGGCGCGATCGATACAGACCGATCACGATCGAGGCACAGACGCTGCTCGAGGAAGGCCGGCCGGCGGAGGCCGTGAGGGCGTTGCGCAACTCCGAGGACATCGGCTCCCGCGAGGCGCGCACGCGTGTCGATGCCTTCATCGCTGAAAACCCGCTGCTGCGCGTGCAGCTCGAGACGCGGAGACGCGAGACTCGGCGCAAGATCTTCCTGTGGTTCTTCGTGGTGGACGCGCTCGTGGTCGGCGCCTTCATCTACTGGTACTGGTACGCGCCCTGATGTTGCTGATCGGGATGTTCGATTCACCGTTCGTACGGCGCGTCGCGGTGACGATGAGGTTGCTCGGCCTCGAGTTCGAGCACGCCAACTGGTCGGTTGGCAAGGATCTCGAACGCATCCGTGAGTACAACCCGCTCGGCCGAGTACCAACGCTGGTCACCCCCGCCGGCGAGCGGCTGTTCGAATCGTCGGCGATCCTCGACTGGCTCGACGAGAACGCCGGACCCGAACGGGCCTTGCTGCCGCCGTCCGGCCCGGATCGCCGCCAGGCGCTCAATCTCATGGCGATGGCCACGGGCGCGGCCGAGAAGGGCCTCATGCAGTTGTACGAGCGAGCCTTCCGGCCGGAGGACAAACGACACCCGCCGTGGGTGGAACGATGCCGGCTGCAGATGAGCGCTTCGCTCGCGGCGATCGACCGGTACACGGGGGAACGCGGCGCCTCGCAATGGCTCGTCGGCAGGCGCATGACCCAGGCCGACATCACCGTGACCTGCGCATTCACGTTCCTCAATGACGCGCTGCGCATAGCGGAGGACCGCGTGATGTACGAATCGCTGGCCACGCTCGCCGCGCGCTGTGAATCGCTGCCCGCGTTCCAGGAAACTCGCGAAGCCTTCGCGGCGCCGTCGGGGTAGAGACGGGGAACTCTAGAACGCACTCACTCCGGTGAGTTCGCGGCCGATCGTGAGCTGGTGGATCGTCTCCGTACCTTCGTACGTGATGACGCTCTCGAGATTCAGCGCGTGCCGGATCGGCACGTATTCGGCACTGATGCCCGAACCGCCCAGCATGTCGCGGCAATCGCGCGCGATGTCGAGCGCCATGCGGCAGTTGTTCCACTTCGCGAGCGAGACCTGCGCCGGCTGCATCTTGTCCTGGTCCTTGAGGCGGCCGAGTTGATGCGACATGAGCTGGGCGCCGGTGATCTTCCGCGCCATCTCGGCGAGACGCAGCTGTATAGCCTGGGTGGAATTGAGCGACTTGCCGAAGAGCTGACGATCCTTCGTGTACTCGAGCAATTGTGCGAGGCAGGCCTGCGCGGCGCCGATGACGCCCCAGGTGATGCCGTAGCGCGCCTGCGTGAGGCACGACAGGGGGCCTTTCAGGCCTTTCACGTCGGGCAGCATGTTGGCCGCGGGTACGACGACGTTGTCGAAGAACAGCGCCGACGTGACGGACGCGCGCAACGAGAACTTGCGCTCGATCTCGGGCGCGGAAAAACCTTTCATGCCCTTCTCGACGATGAAGCCGCGGATGCCGTCATCCGTCATCGCCCAGCAGATGCACAGGTCGGCGATGGCGCCGTTCGTGATCCACATCTTGGCGCCATTGATGACCCAGTCACCGCCTTGTCGCACGGCGCGCGTCTTCATGTTCGAGGGATCGGAGCCGCCATGCGGCTCGGTCAGGCCGAAGCAGCCGATCTTCCGGCCGCGCGCCATGTCGGGCAGCCAGCGCTGCTTCTGCTCTGCCGACCCGAACGCGTAGATCGGGTACATGCACAACGAACTCTGCACGGAGACGAAGCTGCGTATGCCGGAGTCGCCGCGCTCCAGCTCCTGGCAGATGAGGCCATAGGAGACGGCGTTGAGGCCTGCGCAGTCGTAGCCGTGGATCGACGAGCCCAACAGGCCGAGGTCGGCGATCTCGGCGATCAGCTCCTTCGGGAAGTGATGCTTCTCGAAGCAGTCCTGGATGATGGGGAGTACGCGCTCGTCGACGAAGCGGCCGACCGAGTCCTGGATCATGCGCTCGTCGTCCGTCAGGAGGCTGCGCACGTCATAGAGATCGAGGGGATTCAGCATGCCCCGATTCTAAAGGGGTCTGACCCCATTATCTTCAGTAGGAGATGCCCAGCCGCCGATACACGTGCCCGAGCAGCCACAATGGGCCGATCAACAGGAAGACGATGTCCTTCGCGAACGACGGCCGCTTTCCCTCGATGGCGTGGCCGACGAACTGGCCGATCCAGGCCAGGATGAAGATCACCAGGCACGTCGCCCACAGAGGCCATGACAGCGTGTCAAGCCAGCGGACGACGAACAGCAGCGCGGTCAACGCGACGACGGCGCCAAACCCCAACGCCACGGACAGCCGGAAGTAGAAGACGATGGCCGCGGCAACCGCGAGGGTCGCGAAGTTGAGCCAGGGGGAGATCGCCGCGACGGCCGGCGGCACCGGAATCGCCCACAGGAAGCCGATGACGGTCATGACGATCGGCGGGACGCAGATGATGTGCAGCAGTTCGTTGCTAGGGTTGCGGTGGCTCTCGCCGTATTCGTCGAACCACTGCTGCACAGTGCGCATGGCGGGCACGCTACGCCCGTCGCCCCGGCTCTGCAAGAATGGGGCAAACAAGGAGTGCCCATGCCGCTCATGGCGCGTTTCATGCGGTTCATGTCGCGCAGCGGAATCGTTTCCGACGCGCGGCTGTTGGAGCTGTACCCGCCGTTCCGGCCGATGCGGATCCGCGTGCTCGAGATCTCGGACACCTGGCGCCAGGTGCGGATCCTGCTGCCGTTGAATGCGCTGTCGCGCAATCCGGGTGGGGTCATGTTCGGTGGCTACCAGGCGGCGCTCGCAGACCCCATCGCGGCGCTGGCCTGTGCCCGGGTTTTCCCCGGCTACTCCGTCTGGACGCGCGCCATGTCCATCTCCTTCGACCATGGCGGGAATTCCGACCTCGAACTGCGCTTCGTTCTGACGCCCGCGCAGGAAGCGGAAATCAGGATGGAGCTGGAGCGCGACGGTCGCTCCACGCCGACATTCGAGTATGCGTACGTTCGCAAGGACAATGTGCGTTGTTCGGTAGTTCGCAATACGGTGGCGATCCGGCCGAAGGGGTATCGACGCGCGACGACGCCGCCGGCCTCTCCGGAAAACGTGGACTGAGACCGACTGAGAACTGTCTCACGGAAAATGAGTTCATTCGGCGTTCAGATGCACGCCGCGATGATTGCCCGATGCCGAGTACCTCGTAAGGAGATTCCAATGAAAACATCGACCCTCGTCCGCAGCACCTTGTTAGCCGTCGTGGCGGCCTTCACGTTCACCGGCTGCATGACCACCGACGCCTATACCGGCGACAAGAAGGTCACCAAGACGACGAAGGGCGCCGGCATCGGCGCGCTCGCGGGCGCCGTCCTCGGCGCGGCCACCGGCGACAACTCCAAGGAGCGTCGCAAGCGCGCGCTGATCGGGGCCGGCGTCGGCGCGCTCACGGGCGCGGGCGTGGGCGCGTACATGGATCGCCAGGAGTCCAAGTTGCGCGCGCAGCTGCAGGGCACGGGCGTTTCCGTCACGCGCAGTGGCAACGACCTCATCCTCAACATGCCCGGGAACATCACGTTCAAGACCGCGAGCGCGGACCTGAACGCGAATTTCTTCGGCGTGCTCGACTCCGTGTCGCTCGTGCTCAAGGAGTTCGACAAGACGATCATCGATGTCGAAGGTCACACCGACAGCGACGGCAGCGACCAGTACAACCAGCAGCTCTCCCTCAACCGCGCGAACTCGGTGGGTACCTACCTGCAGTCGCACGGTGTGAACGGTCAGCGCATCGTGACGTTCGGCGCCGGTGAAGCCCGTCCGGTCGCGAGCAACACGACGCCCGACGGTAAGCAGCAGAACCGCCGCGTCGAACTCAAGCTCCAGCCCATCACCGAAGGCTGATATCCCCGGGCGCTCCCGCGCCACGGTAGAGGACGGTGGCCTTGGGGCCGCCGTCCCTCATGGCTTCCGGCCCGACGCGATGGGCACGAACCAGACGGCGTAGTGCTCCGGGTCCAGGATGCTCCCGACGATTTGGTCGAAATGCGTCCGCACCAGCGCTGGCGGAAACTCCGCTGTCGCCATGGGCTCGGTGTAACCGTCGCGCCAGGCCGCGATGATGTCCGCGAACACCTGGCGCGGCACGCGCAGCGTGTCGACCACGACGTAGTCGACACGCACGTCCTGCAAGCCCGCGGCACGCAGCAGCGTCCACGCGCGGCGGCCGATGCGCGCATCGGTGCCGGTACGCATCGCGTATTCCACGGGACCCTTCCGCCAGAACACGTCCGGGTCGAGCGGCCCCGACATCATGTGCAGCATCTCGTAGTCCTCGGCAAGGACGTGCACGCGGCCGCCCGGGCGCGTTACGCGCACGAGCTCCGCGAGCACGCGTTCGACGTGCGGCACCGACTGGATCATGTGCCGGTTCACGACGAGATCGAAGGCGTCATCGGGTTGCGCGAGATTGAATGCGTCGCCGGTCTCGAAGGCGAGCCTCGGCCCCATGCCCGCATGACGCGACCGCGCGAGCTCGACTGACGCCGGCAGCAGCTCGACGCCGGTGACTTGCGCCTGCGGGTACGCCGCCGCGATGCGCGCGCTGAATTCGCCGGTGCCCGCGCCGACGTCGAGCACTCGCGCCTCGTCGGGCAACCGGTAGCGCTCGATGAGCCGCTGCTCCTGCGGCCAGATCGCTTCGATCTGCGCGGCCAAGGTCCGCACCATCGACTCGTCGGCCATCTGCTGGCCTTGTGGATTGAGATTGACCTGGGACATGCGCCCCCGATTAATCCACGGGGGCCTCGACCGGGCAACCCTCGTCAGGCGCTACGACGGCGGCGCGCCAGCGCGGCGCCGAGCAAACCCACACCCAGCAGGGTCAGCGTGGCGGGCTCCGGCACGCCTTTCGGCGGCGCGCCGACATCGCCGTCGCGCACGAGCCAGACGAACAACCGGTCTCCACCGCCCGTGGTCGTGAGATCGCCGCTGCCGAACCCGAAGGCCCAGATTGCGCGGTCGGGCTTGAGCACGTCGCCCGTCCAGTAATGGCGATTGACGAGATCGAACCAGGGGTTGCCCTTCAGCTCGGCCTTGGTGCCATCGGTGTGCGCGACGAGGCCCAGGTTCTCGTAATACATGTGGCCGAGCTCGTTGCTCGCGCCGGTGGGATCCCAGCCCTGGGTCGCGCCGGTCGAGACGCCTGGCAGGCGCCAGTCGCTCCACGTCATTTCGCGCACGCGGTCGTAGTAGGCCGCGCCGGCGGCGAACTCGAGGGCCTGGTCGAACGTCAGCAGCGGGTCCGCGCTGAATCCGCTGTTTACGACGTAGCGGGTGTCCTGCATCCAGGTCACGTCGAGGACGTCGTCGTATACGAGTCCCGCGCCACGATCGATGAGCGCCGCCTGGCTCGCGCCGGCTCCGAACGCGAACAGCGCGATTGATTTGACGATAACGCCCTTGGGTCCCGACATCTGCACGTCTAACTTCTCCCGGAATGGATACAACCGGGGAATGAGCAGCATCCATGCCATGCGCCGCGCGGCGCCGCGGATCCGCGTCGACGGGCGCTCGGCCGCGTGATGACGTTCACGGATCGGCCAAAAAAAGTCGGGCCCGGCCACTCGGTTCGTCGCGAAATCCCGGGTCGCAAACCTGTGGCGTGCGCGCCTCTGTCAGGAAGTCCGACGGTGGGACGAAAAAAAACGGCGGCCAGGCGGCCGCCGTCATCACATCGATCCGAGTCTGTTCCTTACGCAGCCATGAGGCCGCGCAGCTTCTTGATCGCGTTCGCTTCGATCTGCCGGATGCGCTCGGCGGACACGCCGTACTTCCCGGCGAGGTCGTGCAGGGTCGCGGTCGCTTCGCCCGTCCAGCGGCTCACGACGATGTCGCGGCTGCGGTCGTCGAGCGTCTGCATCGCCGACTTGAGACGGTTGCCGGTGGTGTCGTCCCACTCCGCGTTCTCGATCTGCACGGCAGGATCCGCATCCTGGGCCGGCAGGTAGGCAGCCGGAGAGTACGTCTCGTCGCCGTCCTCGCTGCCGCTGTCGGGCACGGGATCGAACGAGAGGTCGCGCGCCGACAGGCGCTTTTCCATCTCCGTCACCTCGGCAGGCGATACCTTGAGCTCGCGCGCCACGGTCTCGGTCTCTTCGGCCGACAGCCAGGCGAGGTTCTTCTTCATCTTGCGCAGATTGAAGAAGAGCTTGCGCTGCGCCTTGGTGGTCGCGACCTTCACGAGGCGCCAGTTGCGCAGCACGTACTCGTGGATTTCGGCGCGAATCCAGTGAACCGCGAAGGACACCAGGCGTACGCCGACCGTGGGGTCGAAACGCTTCACGGCCTTCATGAGGCCGACGTTACCTTCCTGGACGACATCGCCCAACGGCAGGCCGTACCCGGAGTAACCGCGCGCGATGTGCACCACGAAACGCAGGTGGGACATCACGAGCTGGCGGGCAGCCTCGAGGTCGCCGCCGTTACGAAAACGATTCGCCAGCACGAGCTCGTCCTCGCGCGTCAGCACGGGGATGCGGCTCACCTTGTCCATGTACGCGTCGAAGCTGCCGACGGGACCGGAGAGGACGAAGTCGTTCTTGCGGGTGATCAACGCAGTGGCGGTCATCTGGACGAAACCTCCTGGAACGCTCGAGGGGGCCCTGGCGGGCCGGGGGATCTTAGCAGTCGAGGGATTAGAGTGCTAAGTACCCCCCGAGTTCCATCCCTCGATGGAGGTACCAGAACGGTAAGTTATTGAGCCAGAAGGAACAGCACTCAGGCGCGCGGTTCGATCCGGCGCAGGTGCCGGCCCGTCGAGATGAGGGCGCCGAGCCACCCCAGGGAGGCGCCGGCACCGACCAGGATGCCCACCCCGCGGGCGCCCAGGCCGGTCATCACGAACCGGCCGCCGTACTGGGCGGACAGTTCGCCGACAGCCTGCTCCAGGTACGAGAGGCCGCCGATCACGATCAGGCAGGCGAGCAACGCGCCGCCGACACCATAGAAAAGGCCCGTGTAGAGGAACGGGCGGCGGACGAAAGCGTTCGATCCGCCGACGAGCTTGGTGACCTCGATCTCCGGCCGACGGTGCTGGATCTCGAGACGGATCGTGTTGCCGATGACGGCGAGCACGCCGAGTCCGAGCACCGAGATCACGACCCAGAGGGCCCGCCGCAGGACGTCGAGCAACGAGTGCAGCCGGCGCACCCAGTCGAGGTCGAGCTGCACGAGCTCCACTTCGGGAAATGCCGCGAAGTATCGCCGCATCGATTCGATCTGCGCCGGTCCGCTCGCCGATTTCGCGGGACGGACGATGAGGTGGTGCGGCAAGGGATTGTCCGAGAGCGCGGACAAGGCGTCGCCGAAGCCGGAGGCCTCACGGAATTCCGCGAGCGCTTCATCCGCCGTTTTCACCGTGATCGAATCGATTCCCGGCCGCTCGCGGGCGCCCCTGGCAAGCTGCTGCACGCGTTCAATCGGCGTTCCCCGCTTGAAGTGCACGGTGAAATCGAGTGCGCCGCCGAGGTCGCCGGTGGCGACGCGAACGTTGTTCACGACGAGCGCGAGGCCCGCGGGCAGCGCGAGCGCGACGGCGATGACGATCAGCGTGAGCAGCGTCGCGAGCGGCGAGCGTGCGAGCCGCCCTGCCGAGCCGAACAGCGCCTGCAGGTGCCGCGTGCCGTATGAGGTGATGCCGCTCACGTGCGCAGGTCGATGTCGGGGAGCACGGACGGCTGCGGTGCGAGCGCGGTCATGCGCTTGGCATGGCGCTCGCGGTAGGTGTCGGCGGCGATCCGCCCGGCATCGAGGACGATCTCGCGCTCACCGAACTGGTCCACCAGGTGCGGATCATGTGACGCGATGATCACCGTCACGCCGACTTCCTGGAAACGCTTGAAGACCCACATGATGTCGACGGCCAGGCCAGGGTCGAGGTTGCCGGTCGGCTCGTCGGCGATGATGAGCTGCGGCCGGCTGATGACCGCGCGCGCGATGCCGACGCGCTGCTGTTCGCCGACGGACAGCTCGAGCGGCGAGGAACGCTCGCGGCCTAACAAGCCGACCTGGTCGAGCGCGGCACGCACGCGGCGATCCACTTCCTTGAGCGGCGTACCCGACACGATCAGCGGCAACGCGACGTTGTCGTAGATCGGCCGGTCGAGCAGCAGCTTGTGATCCTGGAATACGACGCCGATGGCGCGGCGGAACGCGGGAATCTTCCCCGCCTTGAGCTTGCCGGTGTTCTGGCCGTTGACCGTCACGGTGCCGCGGCTCGGGCGCTCGAGGAGCGCGATCAGCTTGAGCACGCTGCTCTTGCCGGCACCGGAGCGGCCCGTCAGGAACACGAACTCGCCCGGCTGGATCGTGAAGGTCACGCCGCCGAGCGCCTCGCGGCCGTTCGGATAGCGCTTGGCGACGTTCTCGAACGAAATCATCGCCCGAGTCTAACCCGCCGCCTGCGAATTGCCGGAGACCAGCGCCGTCGCGAAGGCGCGCGCATCGAATTCTCCGAAATCCTCCGCCTGTTCGCCGACGCCGATGAAGCGGATCGGCAGGCCGAGCTTGCTCGCGATGGCGATCACGATGCCGCCCTTCGCCGTGCCGTCGAGCTTGGTGAGCACGAGTCCCGTCACGCCGACGGCTTCGTGGAACTGCGTCGCCTGGGTGAGTGCGTTCTGCCCCTGGTTGGCGTCCAGCACCAGCAGCACTTCGTGCGGCGCCGTCGGATCCACCCGCCTGATCACGCGATGGACCTTTTTGAGTTCGTCCATGAGGTGCGACTGGCTGTGCAGCCGTCCGGCGGTGTCGATGATGACGATATCCGCCTTGCGCGCGCGCGCGGCCGTCACGGCGTCGAACACGACCGCCCCGGGATCGGCGCCGGCCTGCTGCTGGATGATGTCCGCGTTCGCGCGCTGCGCCCACACGCCGAGCTGCTCGATCGCCGCGGCCCGGAACGTGTCTCCGGCAGCCAGGATGACCTGCTTGCGCGCGTCGGCGAAACGGCGCGCGAGTTTGCCGATCGTCGTCGTCTTGCCCGAGCCATTGACGCCGACCACGAGCAGCACGAACGGCCGGTGACCGCCGATGTCGAGCGGCTTCTGACAGGGCAGCAGGATCGTGGTGATCGCGTCGGTCAGGGCGGCGATGAGCGTGTCGACGTCGTCGAGTTCCTTGCGCGCGACCTGTCTGCGCAGGCCTTCCAGGATCTGCTCGGTGGCTTCGACGCCGACGTCGGCCGTGAGCAGCCGGGTTTCGAGCTCATCGAGCACCTGCGCGTCGATCGCGCGCCCCGGAACGAGATTCGCCAGATCGTAGGAGAGCCACGATCCCGGGCGGTTGATCTTCGCGCGCATGCGCGAGAAGAAGGATTTCTTTTCGTCGGCCATTGGCCCCGGTGGGGAAATGAAAAGGGCGGTCCGAGTAACGGACCGCCCTGTGACTCGAAGGTTGCGGAGTTTAAGGCTGAACCGGCGCTGGCGTGAGGGCGCCGGGGACGATCGTGCCGGCGGGGATCGGTCCCGGGGCGCCGGCGGTGTAGATCACCGCTTCGGTCTGCATCTCTCCGGTGGCCGGAGCGCTCGCGGCGGGATTCAGCAGCGAGCCGTGATCGCCGAGCACGAAATTCACGTACCCGTCGCCCGACACCGGGCCGCCGGGAACCGCGCGCGGGAAGGGCAGGCCGCCGGCAAGACCGTTGTTGGTGATCGCGGTGATCAGCCGTTGTGTCGCCGCGTTCGGGATCACCTGGTCCGGCAATACCGCGCCGCCGCCGACCATCTGCTGGAAGTAGATAGAGCGCTTCGCGGCCGTCTGCGTCACGAAGTTGAGCGGGTCGCCCGCGTCGACGATCGTCTGCACGTCGCGCATGAACTGCGCGTACAGCGAGGTGCCCGGCAACAGACCGAGGCTCTGCAGCCCCGCGTTGATCCGCGGCCCGAACGTCGGCGAATCGCGCAGCAGCTCCGCGAGACCGCCACCGGGAACCGACAGGACCATCGTCGGGATGCGAATCGGATTCACCGTCGGAACGCCCGGCGGCAGGTCGGCCGGCGTCGGCAAAGCCGCGCCGAACGTGGTGCCGACGATCGAACCCAGCGACTGGCCGACGAAGGCGATGCGCGCGGGGTCGATGTCCGCGACCGTATCTCCGTCGATGTCGAGCGCCGGCAGGGCGCGCGTCAGCGCGAGCAGGTTCACGACGCCCTGGCGGACGTTGTCGCGGCTCGCCAGCGGGTACGTGAGGTTGATGAAGTGCGTGCCGGTCGAGTCGATCACGCCATCCGGGCCGGAGGCGCCGGTCGTGTTGACGACGAGATCCAGGTTGAACGTCTGCTCGTTGGAAGCCTGGTAGAGCGGACTCGCCGGGGCGGTGATTCCATGCAGCGGCAGATCGACCGCGGCGATAGCCCAGCCTGCGCCCGTGAAAGCCTGCGCGAGGGCCAAGGCATCGCTCCGGTCACGCGTGATTCCGTGCTGGAAGATGATCACCGGCCAGCCGCCCGCGGGTTTCGCCACGTTGTTCGGCGTGACCACGACGAGCGGGATCGCCTTGCTCGCGCGCAGCTCCGGCAGCGGGTTGAAACGCGTGAGGTTGCGTTCGTTGGCCGGGTCGGCGAGCGGTGCGGGTGGAGCCGCCGCCGCGCGCCAGGCGGTGCGCAAGGTCAGTGTGTCGTTGCTGATTCCACCCGGCGCCAGCGGCGTCGGAATGTACGAGTAGTAAGGCACCGTCACCGTGCCGAAGTATCCGCTCGCGGTGGCCGGCAGCGCCGGGTTGATGCCGTTGAGCGGCGTGCCCATCGGGTTCACCGCGATCGCGGGTACCGGGAAGGCGGGGTTGAAGATCGTGAGGCCGAGCGCGCGCATGGTGTCGCGCGTCGCCTGCGTCGAGAAGTGGAACGAGACGAGCACGTTCGCCTGCGCGACGCCGGTGGCCAGCGCCACCGCCATGTGCGAGGCAGTGAAGCCGCAGGCACCCTGCATCGCCGCATTCGGCAGCGAGGCGCAGCGCGTCGATTGCGGTGTCGTGGCACCGGCCGGGAAGAGCGTGGACTTGATGGTTGCGTAGTCCTGGTCCGGCGTCGCTGCCGTGCCGTTCGCCATCTGGATGCCATTCAGCAGCAGCACGAGGTAGCCGACACCGTCCGGCACCGGCTGACCGGGGCCCGCCGGACCCGCGGAAGGTACGAGCGGCACGAGCGGCTTGATCTCGAGCACCGTCGGACCCACGCCCGCGTCGGTCGCCAGGGCGGCCGAGTATTCGGTGCCGTAGGCGAGCGCGCGCGTGAAGCCGGAGACGGCCTTGTTCGTGTTGCTCACCGTCACCTGGTAGACGCGGATGTTCGCGGCGCTGAACGAGGCCGCGCTCAAGGCGCTTGCGAAGCGGATGCGGATCGGCGCGGTGGTCGACCACCCGTCGAGCGCGTTGAGGCCGACCTGGTTCGGGATCAGCGAGTTCGCCGGCTGGATATTGATGGTCCCGTCCGTCGTACCCGAGAAGTAGAGATCGTTCGGAAACGGGAACACGCCCTGCGCGGGCTGGTACAGCGCCGCCGTGGCCGCGGTGGTGGTCGGGGGCGTGCCGCCGCCGCCGGGGACACCGTTGCCGGAGGTCGGGTCCGTCGGACCGACATCGGAAGGATCTCCGACCGAGTTCGAGCAGCCCGCAGCGAGCAACGCCGACAGGGCCACAACGAGAGTGACGGCCGCAGAAAGCCTCTTCATGAGTTCGCTCCTCGGAAAAACTGGGACTGAAGGGTCGGTCGCATTCCCTCGTCGTACAGAACGATGCGCCGAACTTGTCGTGTTGGGACGGTAGGTTACGCTTCGTCCCCAAAAGGTGGCAAGCCGGTGACAAGGTCGAAATCCAGCAGACTGAAAGCCGCCACGACGCGCGGGGATGACGCGGATCGTGGTGCGCGCGAGCCGAGCTCGCGCTCGCGCGTCTTGCGCATCATCGGCGGCCGCCACCGCGGTCGAAAACTGCGGTTTCCGGCGGGCAGTGACATCAGGCCGACGCCGGATCGCGTGCGGGAGACCCTATTCAACTGGCTCCAGCCGCGCATCGTCGGCGCGCGCGTGCTCGACCTCTTCTCCGGCAGCGGCGCGCTGGCGCTGGAATCCGTGTCGCGCGGGGCGGCCGCCGCGATCTGCGTGGAGCGCGACCGGCGTGCGGCCGCGGCGATCGAATCGCTGGCGCGCGAGTGGGACGCGAGCGGCATCGAGGTCTTCGCGGCCGACGCCCTGGACTGGCTGGCCCGGCCCGTGGGCGCGTTCGACATCGTGTTCCTCGATCCCCCCTATGACGCCGGTGTGCTCGGAGCCGCCGCCGCCGCGCTCGTGGCGCACGCGCGTCTCGCGCCCGGCGCGCGCGTGTTCGTCGAGAGCCGCGCGCGCGACGCGTTGCCCGCGTTGCCGGAAGGCTGGAAGCGCCTGCGATCGGGGCGCGCGGGCGAGGTCGGGTATCATCTCTACGCCACATGAAGCGAAGCGTCGTCTACCCGGGAACGTTCGATCCCATCACCAACGGCCACCAGGACCTGGTGCGTCGTGCCGCGTCGGTGTTCGACCAGGTGATCGTCGCGATCGCGTCGAACCCCAACAAGGCGCCGATGTTTCCGCTCGAGCAGCGGGTCACGCTCGCGAAGCAGGTGCTCGTGGACATCCCCAATGTCGAAGTCGTGGGCTATGCGGGTCTCACGGTCGATTTCGCGCGTGAGCGGGGTGTGCAGATCGTGGTGCGCGGTCTGCGCGCCGTGTCCGACTTCGAATTCGAGTTCCAGCTCGCGAACATGAGCCGGCACATGAATCGCGATCTCGAGACCGTCTTCCTCACGCCGCAGGAACAATTCACGTTCATCTCCTCGACGCTCGTGCGCGAGATCGCGATCCTGGGAGGCGACGTGAAGGAATTCGTGCACCCGCTGGTCGCCGCCGAGCTCAAGAAGAAGAAACGCGTTTGAGCCCGTTGCACCCGCTCGCGCGCCTGCGCGCATCCCTCGTCGTCCTGTTCCTGCCGCTCGCGCTGCAGGCCGCGCCCGTGCCCACGAAGATCCCGGCGGCCGGCCCGGGTCATGCGGCGATCGCGAGCGCCTATCCACTCGCGAGCGACGCGGGCAAGGAAATCCTCGCGAAGGGCGGTAACGCGTTCGATGCCGCGGTCGCGGTGGCGGCGGCGCTCGCCGTCGTCGAGCCGTCGAGCTCGGGCCTGGGTGGCGGCGGCTTCTTCCTGCTGCGGCGCTCGAGCGACGGTCTCGAGACCATGATCGACCTGCGCGAGATGGCGCCGGGCGCCGCGTCCCGCGACATGTATCTCGACAGGGACGGAAACCCGGTACCGGGACTCTCGCGCGACTCCGCGCTCGCGGCCGGCATCCCGGGCGAGCCTGCGGGCTTTGCGCACCTCGCGAAGAAGTACGGAAAGCTGCCGCTCGCCACCAGCCTCGGGCCGGCGATCCGGCTCGCGCGCGAAGGATTCCCGCTGTATCCGCGCCTGCGCGGCGGCATGGAATTCAAGAAGAACGCATTCCTCAAGACGCCGGACGCGACGCGCGTGTTCCTCGTCGACGGTGAAGTGCCGGCACTCGGCGCGATCATCCGCCAGCCCGAGCTCGCGGCGAGCCTGGAAATCCTCGCGAAGTCGGGAGCCGACGGGTTCTACAAGGGCGCGTTCGCGAAGAAGCTGGTCGACGGCGTGAGATCGCTCGGCGGCAACTGGACCGAACAGGATCTCGCGAACTACAAGGTCGTCGAACGCGCGCCGGTGATCGGCCATTACCGCGGCGCGCGCATCATCTCCGCGTCCCCGCCGGCGTCGGGCGGCGTCGCGCTCATCGATGCGCTCAACATCCTGGAGGGATTCGATCTCGACAAGGTGGACAAGGTCACGCGCACGCACGTGATCGTCGAGGCGATGCGTCGCGTCCATCGGGATCGCGCGGTCTATCTCGGCGATCCGGATTTCGTCGACGTGCCGGTCGCGCGCCTCATCAACGAGTACTACGCGGCCGGGCAGCGCGCGTCGATCCGGCTCGACAAGGCGACGCCGAGCGCGATGCTTCCCGGGGTCGATGCGCCGTCGCCCGGACCGTCGACGACGCATTTTTCCGTGCTCGACGCGAAGGGCAACATGGTCGCGGCGACCATCACGCTCAACTTCTTCTTCGGTTCCGGCCTCATGGTGCCCGGCACCGGCATCCTGCTCAACAACCAGATGGACGACTTCTCCGTGAAGCCGGGCGTGCCGAACGGATTCCAGCTCATCGGCGGCGACGCCAACGCGATCCTGCCGAAGAAGCGGCCGCTGTCGTCGTCGACGCCCACGATCGTCGCGGGCCCGAAGGGGTTGATGATCCTCGGGTCACCCGGCGGCAGTTACATCCCCGGCATGGTGATCCTGGGGACGCTCCACTTCATGGACGGCAGGAATGCACAGGAGGTTGCCGGCGCACCGCGCTTCCATCACCAGTTCTCGCCCGACGTGCTGCAGTTCGAATCCGACGCGCTGACGCCAGAGGAGCGCAAGGCGCTCGAAGCGCGCGGCCACACGTTGCGCGAAGGCACGCGCAAGTGGGGCAACATGCAGGTGGTCACGTGGGACTACGCCACGAACAAGGTGGAAGCCGCGTCCGATCCGCGCGGCGCGGGCGTGGGACTCGTCTACTAGCCGGGCGTCGGGCTATTTCGCCTTTCGCGCTTTCAGTCGCGCGACCTTCCTCAGGATCCGTTTCGCGCGCTTCACCACGGCCTTCTTCTTCACGATTTCGATGCGCGTCTTCACTTCGGGCGCCGGTAGTTTGCCCGCCTTGTGCAGGTCGACGGCGCGCCACAGATACCATGCCGCGACGGAGCGGTAGGGCGCCCAGCGCGCGCCGTATTCTCCGAGCGCGCGCGGCGTCGGCATGCCGCGCAGTCCGTACGCGAGGCGGAAGCCGTTGCGCACGCCGAAGTCGTCGATGGGCAGGACATCGGGCCGCCCGAGGCGGAACATCAGCAGCATCTCGACGGTCCAGCGACCGATGCCGCGTACCTGAGTGAGCCGCTCGACGATGTCGTCGTCGTCGAGCGTGTGGAGGATCTCGTACGGCGGGACCGTTCCCGCCAGCGTCTTGCGCGCGAGATCCTTGATGCTCGCGATCTTCGCGAACGACAGGCCGACGGCGCGCATCTTCTCGTCCGGAGTCGCGAGCACGAGTTCGGCCTCGAGCAGCGCGGCCTCGGCGGCCTGGCCCTCCTGCGAATACAGCGCCACGAAACGTCCGAAGATGCTCTGGGCCGCGGTGCCGTTGAGCTGCTGGTGCGCGATGGCGCGAGCGAGCGCGTGGAAGGGCGTGTGCGTCGGCTCGGGTTGCACCGTGTATTTTCCCGCGGCGCGGATGAGATTCGCGAGCACCGGGTCGATCTTCCCGAGCCGGCGGCGGAAGGCGGCGATCTCGGCGGCAGTGGGTGGAGCGGAAGCGTTCATCGGACCTCGGCTATTTCTGGCAGTGCGGGCACCAGTAGGTAGACCGCTGTCCCTGGTTGAATTGCTTGACCGCGTTGCCGCACACCCGGCACGGTTCGCCCGCGCGCTCGTAGACGTAGAGCTTCTGCCGGAAGTACCCGGGGTTGCCGTCCGCGCCCACGTAGTCGCGCAGCGTCGTGCCGCCGACCCTCACGGCCATTGCGAGCGTGGCCTTGATGGCGCGCGCGAGCTTGCCGCACTCCGCCCGCGAGAGGGAACGCGCCCGCCGGCGCGGGCGGATGCGCGCGCGGAACAGCGCTTCCGACGCGTAGATGTTCCCGACACCGACGACCAGTCGCGAATTCATGATCAGCAGCTTGATGGCGACCGACCGGCGGCGCGTCACCCGATGGAGATAGTCGCCGTCGAAATCGGGCTCGAGGGGTTCGGGCGCCAGACTCTTCAGCAGCGGGTGCAGCGCGGGATCGCCGGCCGTGTACAACAGGCTGCCGAATCGCCGCGGGTCGTTGAACCTCAGCGTCTGGCCGGAATCGAGCTCGATGTCGACGTGGTCGTGCGCGATGCGCGGCGTCGCCACGGGCAGGACGCGCAGGCTGCCCGACATGCCGAGATGCAGGATCAGCGTTCCCGCGTCCGTTTCGATCAACAGGTATTTCGCGCGGCGGCCTGCGCGCCGGACGGACGCGCCCGCGATCGCGCGCGCGATTCTCGGGTCGACCGGCCAGCGCAACCGTTCGTCGTGCACGAGCAGCCGGCTGATACGCCGGCCGACCACATGCGACTCGATTCCACGCCGAGTCGTTTCTACTTCGGGTAATTCAGGCACTGGGGAACACGGGGTCGACCCGTCGTGGCAAACGCACCCTCTATCGCGCGGGCTGCAACGTTTTACGAGGCTCGCGCGTCAATAGAAGCACGAACGATTGTGGGTGGCGGCGGGACCCTCCTGCAAGAGACCTGTGGGTTTGCTCGAAAGAGCGAATACACGAGTTCCCGCCGCTGCCCCTTGTGGCGACTTCTGTCAAAGCACGGAAGAGGGCTTTGCCAGCGGCCGCAGCCCACGATCGTTGACTGCTTGATTGGTGGAGTGAGCAAAGAAAAAGGCCCCGTTCGCGAGAACGGGGCCTCTTTCGCATTCGTGCGCTGAACGGCGCCCTACTTGATCTTCGTTTCCTTGTACTCGACGTGCTTGCGCACGACCGGGTCGTACTTTTTCAACGCCATTTTGTCGGGGTGCAGGCGCTTGTTCTTGGTGGCCACGTAGAAATGGCCGGTGCCGGCGGACGACAGCAGTTTCACTTTTTCGCGCATGGCTTAGACCTTCTTGCCTTTCGCACGCAGATCGGCGACGACCGAGTCGATGCCGTTCTTCTCGATGGTGCGCAGACCGCGCGTGGACACACGCAGGCTGACCCAGCGACGCTCCGTCTCCAGCCAGAAGCGCTGGGTGTGGAGATTCGGCAGGAAGCGGCGACGCTTCTTGTTATTGGCGTGGGACACGCGATTGCCGACGGCAACGCTTTTGCCCGTGACTTCACAGACGCGGCTCATAAAATTCTCGACGAATCAGTTAGTTATCGTTCGAGCGCCCGGGTTTCCGGCCGTCGAAAGGGCCGTCTTTATACCAGCCGGTCCGATGGCGAGCAACTTCATGAGCCAACTATGTCGATTTCGACTTGCGGCGCCCGGGGCGGGCACGCGAGGGCGCGCGCCTCGCCGACGGGAAAAACCATGAAAAAGACCCCGGTCCTGGTCGTCGAAATCCTGCTGGCGCGGCTCCCGGGCCGTCACTAGAGGTTGGACTCGCGGCGAAATCCCTGAGCTCTCACAGGAGTCCACGCTCCGCGAACGACAGGCAGTTGACTCTCCCCCGAGGGCAGAGCTGACACTCTTGAGCGGGAGACGAGAAATGCCATGCTGATACTGATCGGACAGTTTTCGAAGATGGTCAGGTTGTCGATCAAGGCTCTGCGGCTGTACTCAGAGAGGGGTCTGCTCCCTCCGGCGTACATCGACCCTGAAAATGGGTACCGCTACTACAGCCCTTCACAGGCCAAGCGCGCAGAAATCATTCGCGTCCTTCGTTCAGTGGATATGGCGCTGGATGAGATTCGGGAAGTCCTCGACGCTGCGAGACCCGATATGGCCAAGGACCAACTTCTCAAACATCGTCGGCGCATGGAGGAACGCCTCAGGACCCAGCAACGCATGCTTCTCTACTTGGAAGCACTCATTGATAGTCAGGAGAGAATCGTGCCGTACGAAATCACCGTCATATCCACAACCTCGCAGCTGGTTGCCGGAGTAAGACTGCACACTGAAATCGCTACCATCAAGGCGGACGTTGCTGTGGGGTTCAGAAAAGTCATGCTGGGGATGGGTGAGTTCCGATGTACGCCTTCGGGTCCGCCTATGCTTGTCTATCATGATGTGATTGACGACGAGAATGGCGGTGACATCGAGGTATGTATCCCGATCCACAGCGCGTTCGCCGGAAGGAGTGGCTTTGAGTGTCACGAACTGGGCGGAGGAAACACCGCAACGACGGTACATCATGGCCCGTATGAAGAGTTGTCATCGGCATACCACAGCTTGTGCGCATGGATTCTCGAGAATGACTACGAGGTGGCCGGCCCGCCGCGAGAGATTTACCTGAACGATCCGAGAGCGGTGAATGCAGACAAGCTGCAAACCAGGCTGGAGTTTCCGATTGAGAAGCGCGCAGAAGGCCAGAGCGTGGCGCGCGGATCCGCCGCGTCTGCGGCAGAGTTCGATTTATGAGTCGTTCACTAGCAGCGAGAATTCACCGGGCCAATACGGTGCTACTCGCTCATTCAAATCTCGAGGCAGTGAGTGAGTTCTTCACTTCCGACTATGTCGCACACTTCACTGGTCAGGATTCGCCCGCAGGTCATCGCGCGGTTCAGAATGTACTTCGCGCCGTCCATAGTGCGTTCTCGCATGTCAAAGTCGATGTTCTGATTCTGTTGGAGGGAGAAGATCGCATTGCGTGGCAAAGAACGATGACCGGAACGCAAACCGGAGCGTTCAAGGGGTTTCCGGCGACTGGCCAGCAAATCACGTGGCGCGACATGGTGGTCAGTCAGTTCATGAATGACCTCATCAAGGAAGAATGGGTAAGCACTGATCTGGCGGAACGATTGTTGCTTTCGCGGAAAAGTTAGATTAGCCCCCGCTCCGCGAACGACAGGCAGTGGTTGTCGCCCACGATGAGGTGATCGAGCACGCGGATGTCGACGAGCGCGAGCGCATCACGCAGGCGGCGCGTGATGAGTTCGTCGGCCTGGCTGGCCTCGGCGACCCCGGACGGATGGTTGTGCGCGAAGATGAGCGCCGCGGAGTTGTACTGCAGCGCCTGCCGGACGATCTCGCGCGGATGGACGCTGGCGCCGTCGATGGTGCCGCGGAATATTTCCTCGAATTGGATGAGGCGGTGGCGATTGTCGAGGTGCAGACAGCAGAAGACTTCGTAGGGGCGATCGCGCAACTGCGCGGTGAGGAACTGCCGCGTGGCGGCGGGAGCACTCATCGCCGGTCCCGCGCGCAGCGCCTCTCGATAATGGCGACGCGCGAGCTCGAGCGCCGCCATGAGCGTGGCGTAGCGTGCCGGACCCAGGCCGCGCCGCTCGAGCAGCGCCGCACGATGTGCCGACAGCATCCGCCGCAGGCTGCCGAAGTGCTGCAGCAGCTGGCGGGAGACCTCGAGTGCGTTCGCGCCCGCCGCGCCCGTGCCCAGGATCACGGCGAGCAGTTCCGCGTCGGACAAGGCCTGGGCCCCCAGTTCGACGAGCCGCTCCCGCGGTCTTTCGCCGCGTGGCCAATCGCGGATAAGTGGCTGATCCATCTGGTAATCATGGCGTCGGCCGGGGTCGCCTGCCCAGCCGCCAAACGCGCGCGAATGGGCAATAACGAGGGCTATAACCTCAGGAACTAGAGCCCGAACCAAAGTGAACTGGCGGGCCGCGTTCGCACGCGGATAATTCGCGCCCATGCAGGGCAAAAAGGTTCTTCTCGGTGTGACCGGCGGGATTGCGGCCTACAAGAGCCCCGATCTCGTCCGCCGACTGCGCGAGCAGGGCGCTGAAGTGCAGGTCGTGCTCACGGCCGGCGCACGCGAGTTCGTCACTCCCATCACGTTCCAGGCCGTCTCCGGCCGCGAAGTGCGCAGCGACCTCTGGGATCCGGAAGCCGAGAAAGCGATGTCGCACATCGAGCTCGCGCGCTGGGCCGACCTGATCATCATCGCGCCGGCCACCGCGGACTTCGTCGCGCGCCTCGCCACTGGCCAGGCGGACGACCTGTTGACGACGCTTTGTCTCGCCACGGACCGGCCGATCGCGCTCGCTCCCGCGATGAACCGCCTGATGTGGGCGAATGCGGCCACACAGGCCAACGTCGCGACGCTCGAGTCGCGCGGCGTGCACATCTGGGGTCCGGGCGAAGGGGACCAGGCCTGCGGCGAGACGGGTGCCGGCCGCATGCTCGAACCCACGCAACTCGCGGCGCTGGCCGTCAACGCCATCGCGCCCTCAGGTCCGTTGGCCGGCAAGCGCGTGTTGCTCACCGCGGGTCCGACGCGCGAGCGGATCGACCCGGTTCGATTCATCAGCAACCGCAGTTCCGGAAAGATGGGCTTCGCGGTGGCCGCGGCGGCACGCGATCTCGGCGCGGACGTGACGATCGTCAGCGGCCCGGTGAATCTCGCGACACCACCCGGCGTGAAACGCGTCGACGTGGAGAGCGCGGCCGACATGCTCGAGGTCGTGATGCGCCATCTCGACGGCGTGGACATCTTCGTGGCGACGGCGGCCGTCGCCGATTACCGGCCTGCCTGTCCCGTGGAGTGCAAGATCAAGAAGACCTCCGAGTCGATGGACCTGCAGATGGAACGTACCGTCGACATCCTCGCGACGGTCGCCGCGCGCGTGGGCGCGGCGCGGCCGTTCGTGGTGGGGTTCGCCGCCGAGACGGATTCGGTCGAGCAGTATGCCAAGCAGAAGCTGCTCAAGAAGAACCTCGACATGATCGCCGCCAACGAAGTCGGCCACGACAAGGTGTTCGAGAAGGACGACAACGCGCTGCTGGTCTTCTGGCGCGATGGCCGGCGCGACCTGCCGAAGGCACCGAAGGTGCAGCTCGCGCGCGACCTCGTCGCGTTGATCGCAGAGCGTTACGCGGAGCGCAAATCCGGCGCGAGGCTTGCTAGCATCTCGGCATGAATGCCGTCGTTGCTGCCCATGCCGCGAACCCGAGCGCCATGCGTGCCCTGAAGGTCCGCATCCTCGATCCGCGGATCGGCCGGGAATTTCCGCTGCCGGCGTACGCCACCGCGGGTTCCGCGGGTCTCGATCTGCGCGCCTGCCTCGACACGCCGCTGGTGCTGGGGCCCGGCAAGGCGGAGCTCGTCCCGACGGGGCTCGCCATTCACGTCGACGATCCGGGTCTCGCGGCCGTGATCCTGCCGCGCTCCGGGCTCGGCCACAAACACGGCATCGTCCTCGGCAATCTCGTCGGACTCATCGATTCGGACTACCAGGGACAGCTCATGGTGTCCTGCTGGAATCGCGGCGCAGTGGAGTTCACCGTGCAGCCGGGTGAGCGCATCGCCCAGATGGTGATCGTGCCGGTGGTGCAGGTGAAGCTTGAGGTCGTGGAGGATTTCGCCGCGAGTTCGCGGGGTGCCGGCGGCTTCGGGCACACGGGACGCAACTAGCTTTTCGGGTCTACTTCTTTCCCTTCGACGTTTCGGCCAGCCGGGCGGCGGCGGCGGCGCGCAGTTCCTTGAACCGCCTGATGTCGGCGTCGAACAGGCCCTTCACTTCCGCGAGTTCGCCACGGCGCGTCGTCAGCGCCGCGTTCTGCGTGCGCAGCTCGCTCAGCGCGCGAACCATTTCTTCGGCCAGGTCGTCCGGCATGCGGCGCGCGCTCGGACTCGTGTTGTAGGGCGCGAACAGCAGCGAGCGCTGCTTCAAGCCGTCGACGCGCGTCGTCAGGCTTGCGATGTAGGCTTCCGACGCGACGATCTGTCCGTTGATCTGGTCGAGCCGCACGTCGCGCACCTGTTCGATCTCCTTGACCGACGGGTAGGTGGAGATCAGGAACATGTCGTGCTGCTTGCGCTGCGATTCTTCCTTCTGTTTCGCGGCGTAGGCGGCAGCGTCGGCCGCCGACATCTCGGCCTGGCGTTTCTGGACCTCGAGACCCTGCGAGTTCAGCACGCGCTGCTCGCGCTGCGAGTACTCCGCGGGAACGCTGTCGCCGTAGTGGATGACGCCCTTTTCGTCCACCCACTTGTAGGTGGTCTTCGAGTCGGAGCTCGATTTCTGGCCGTACGTGGCGCCGGCTGCGACGAGGCCGGACAGCAACGCCAGGACAAGGGTGGCTTTGCGCATGCGCGGTATTCTGCCCCAGCTCATCCGCCGGGCGAAATGGCAGAAACACCCCACGTCTCCCGGTACGCACGCAATGCGGCGAACTGTTCGCGAGAAATGCGAACTGCGTCACCCGGGCTCTCGCCCGACGACCGCGAGAAGGTCTCGATTAGGTCGGAGAGGGTGACGATGCTGACGCAGCGCAAACCGAATTGCGCCGACACTTCCTGGACCGCCGACTGCGTGCCCTGGCCGCGTTCCTGGCGATCGAGCGCAAGAGCGACGCCCGCGGGTTCGGCGCCGGCGGCGCGGATGATGTCGATCGATTCGCGGATGGCCGTTCCCGCCGTGATCACGTCGTCGACGATCATCACGCGCCCGGCGAGTTTCGCGCCGACGATGTTGCCGCCCTCACCGTGCTCCTTCGCTTCCTTGCGGTTGAACGCCCACGGCACACTGCGATGGTGATGATCGGCGAGCGCGATCGCGGCCGAGGTCGCGAGCGGTATGCCCTTGTAGGCAGGCCCGAACAGCATGTCGAACTCGAGACCCGAGCGCGCGAGGGCGTTGGCGTAGCACTGTCCGAGCACCGCGATCGCCTCGCCGTCGTTGAAGAGGCCCGCGTTGAAGAAGTAGGGACTCTCGCGTCCGGATTTCAGCTTGAACGAACCGAAGCGCAGCGCACTGCGCGACAGGGCGAGATCGATGAAGGTGCGTTGATATTCCTGCACGGTCGGCGTCTTCCGTATGATGCGGCGGTGCGCATGATAACGGACGCCCCCTGAGCACCGATATGTCCGCCGGAACGCCCGCGGCCAAGCCCCGCATACGCGACGTGCTGCGCCAGCCGCGCATGCTCGCGATATTGTTGTTAGGTGGTGCGTCGGGCCTGCCCAATCCGCTGTCGGAAGCGACGATGCAGGCGTGGTTCTCGGACTTCGGCATCAGCAACACCCAGATCGGCCTGCTGATGTACGTGGCGCTGCCGTACCTGCTGAAGCCGTTGTGGGCGCCGCTGCTCGACCGCTACACGCCGCCGTGGCTCGGCCGCCGTCGCGGCTGGATCGTCACGTTCCAGTTCCTGCTCGCGGGCGCCATCGCCTCGCTCGCCGCGTTCGGCGACGTGACCAACCACCTGTCGATCATCGCCTGCGTGCTGCTGGCCATCGTCTTCCTGTCGGCATCGCAGGACATCGTCATCGACGCGTATCGCACGGACGTCGCGCGGCCGGAGGAACGCGGGCCGGCCGCGGCGGCGACGAATCTGGGCTACCGCGCGCTGTCGTACGGCTCGCTCGCGGTGTCGCTGATCGTCGCCGACGTGTGGGGCTGGCGCGCCGCCTTCCTGACGATCGCGGTCGCGACGCTGCTGTTGATCCCGGCGACCATCCTCGCGCCCGAACCCGACGATCCGCGCGGCAACCGGGTCCCGACGCTGTGGGAATCGGTGATCGAGCCGTTGCGCGAGCTGTTCGCCGTCCGCGGCATGGTCGCGCTGGTCCTGCTCATCCTGCTCTACAAGATCGGCGACGCGTTTGCGCTCAAGTTCTTCACGAAGTTCATGCTCGACGTCGGCCTCACGAAGACAGAGGTCGGCCTGCTCATCAAGGCCTTCCTCACCGGCGGCGCGATTCTCGGCGCGCTGCTCGGCGGCATCTGGATGATCAAGCTCGGCCTGCGACGTTCGATGTTCATCTTCGCCATTGTCCAGGCATTGACCAACCTGGGCTATCTGCTGCTCGCGGCCACGGGCAAGAACTACGCGGTGATGATCGGCGCCGTATCGCTCGACGCGCTCGCGAGCGGCATGGGCAACATCGCCTCGGTCGCGCTCATGATGGCGATCTGCGACAAACGCTTCAGCGCGTTCCAGTACGCATTGCTGTCGGTGATCGCGCTCCTGCCGCGCTACACGCTCGGCTATCCCGCCGGCTGGATCGCCGATCATGGCGGCTGGACGACTTACTACTGGACGAGTTTCGCGCTGGCGATCCCTGGCATCCTCATGATCTGGATGATGAGGCGTCGCATCGAAGACCTCGATCGACAGCCCGCGACCTGAGCCGAAGCGCGGGAAGGATGACACGCGGATGCGCGAGATCGACACCACGCGCGTGCTCTGCTCGCTGGCCGAACTCGAGGTGACCGGCGGCCGCGGTTTCGCCGTGGGCGAGGGCGACTGGCCGCTGCGCGGCTTCGTCGTGAAGACGGCGAGCGGCGTCGCGGCGTACGTGAACCTTTGCCCGCACGCGGGTCACCCGCTGAATTTCCGCCCGCACCGGTTCTTGACGTCGGACGGCAACCTGATCCTGTGCCATTCGCACGGCGCGCTGTTCGCGCGCGACAGCGGGTTGTGCATCGCCGGCCCGTGCGCGGGCCAATCGCTGACGGCGGTCGCGATCGAGGTGGTGGCGGGCTACGTGCTGCTGGGGGCGGACGTGGACGTGGAGCGGCTCGCGAACGATCCGCTGTAGTTAGCCGCGCGAGCGGCTACTCGAACAGATCGAGACCCTCGAGCTTGCTCGCGCTCTGGCGGCGATCGTCGTCCTCGCCGTAACCGGAGGTGCCGCGCGCATCGTCTTCTTCGGGATCGACGTCGACGGAGCCGGTCCAGTCTTCCGGCGGCTCGATTTCCTCGAGCGCGCCGTTCTCCTTCTCCGCACGCCAGTCTTCGATGTCCATTTCCTCGACGGTGCCGTCGAAGTACTGCAGCTCGATGGTGCCGTCGTCGTCGTCGATCGCGACGATCTCGAACGACTCACCGCCCTGGATGCGGTACCAGTTGCCGATGACGGGTTTCATCGAGTCCCTCCGAAGCGGTTTGCTATGCTGCGCGTGCCTTTCGTCGAGTCCATTTCATGGTGCTCCCGAAAGGTGACGAGTACAAGAACGAATTTCTCCCGCAAAGCATCATGCTCGAACAGGCCATCAAGTTTTTCATCGTGTTCTTCGTCGTCGTGGAACCGATCTCGCTCATCCCGGTGTTCTCGGGGCTCACCGAGGGCGCGAGCAAAGGCTACAAACACAAGATGGCCCTGAAGTCGGTGTTGGTCGCAAGCGGAATACTTCTCCTCTTCGCACTGGTAGGCGCCGGTTTTCTGACGGCGATGGGCATCGCCATCGATTCGTTCAGGATTTTCGGCGGACTGTTGCTTTTCCTCATCGCGCTCGAGATGGTGTTCGCACGCGAATCGGGCACGCGCACGTCGAGTGACGAGAAGGTGGAGAGCAGGAAGCGCGCCGACATCTCGGTTTTCCCACTGGCGTTCCCCTTCATGGCCGGTCCCGGCGCATTGACGACGCTGTTGCTCTGGTTCGGGCCGATCCCGGTCACGCAACACCCGGTGCAGTTCGCGCTGATGTTCCTCTGCGCGCTCGTGGTGCTCGCCTGTTGCCTGCTCGCCATGTGGGTGGCGGGACCGTTGATGAGAGTCATCGGCGTCACCGGCACCAACGTGGCGAATCGGTTGTTCGGCGTCGTGCTGGGCGCGCTGGCGGTCCAGTTCATCGTCGACGGTGTGCGCGCGAGCTTCAGCCTGCAATGAACTCGGCCGTGCGGCCGTGGTTGCCCGCGACGGGCGCCTGGCTAGAGACGGCGGAACGCGAGATCCCACACCCCGTGCCCGAGCCGGGCGCCGCGCTTCTCGAAGCGTGTCGGTGCGCGCTCTTCCGGGCGCGGCATCCAGTCATTCGACGGCGACAGGTTCGAAAACAGCGGCGACGCGCCGATCACCTCGAGCATCTGGTGCGCGTACTCCTCCCAGTCCGTCGCGAGCCTCAGGACACCGCCCGCGCGCAGGCGCGTCGCGATGAACTCGACGAATGGCGGCTGGACGAGACGGCGCTTGTTGTGCCGCTTCTTGTGCCAGGGATCGGGAAACAGCACGAGAACCTCGTCGAGCGACGCCGGCGGGATCTGGTCGCGCAGGACTTCGACGGCGTCGTGCTGGCTCGTGCGCACGTTCGTGAGGCCGCGCTCTGCCGCGAGCATCAGCAGGTGGCCGACGCCCGGACGATGTACCTCGATGCCGAGGTAGTCGCGCCCCGGATGGGCCGCCGCGAGGTTCGCGAGGTGCTCCCCGTTGCCGAAGCCGATCTCGACCGTGCGCGGCGCCGAGCGCCCGAAGAGCCGGTCGAGATCCAGCGGCGTGGCGGAGTACTCGATGCCGTACAGGGGCCAGAGATCGTCGAGCGCGCGCGCCTGCCCGGCGGTGAGCCGGCCCGCGCGGACGACGAAGCTGCGGATCGAGCGGTTGCGGAGGTCGTTCATGCGGCGGTGAAACTCCTGTAGGTATCCACGAAGGCACGCGCCGCCGCCTCCAGCGCCGCTTCCCAGTGCACCGCCGAATCCGCGTCCGCGCCATCCGTCACGTACTTCACGCAGGCGAAGCGCGCTCTCTCCGCCACGCAGACCCGCGCGAGTGCGAAAGCCTCCATGTCGACGACGTCGCCATCGACGGTGTGACGATGGGTCGCGAACGAGTCCGCGGTGGAGCAGGTATGTGGCAGCAGGTTCGTGAACTGCGGTGGGAATTCGATGACCGGCGGCGTTTCGTCGAACGGCGTGACGCCGACGGCGAACCCGAGGCCGCTCACGTCCATGTCGCGTTGCGTGAAGCGTGTGCACGCGACGAGCGTGTGCGCCGGCAGATCGCGACTGCCCGCCGTCCCCAGGTTCACGACCAACGGCAGCGCCTCGCCCGTGCAGCGGATTTCCGCGAGCCGGCGCGCGAGCGCGGCAGCGGCATTCACCTTGCCCACGCCCGTATAGAGCACGGTCGCGCCCGCAGCTTCCAGCAGGCCGCGCGACTCCGCGGCCAACGCCATGACGATCAACGGTTTTGTTCGATCCACGGGATTTCGGGTTATTCTCGCCGCCCGGCGCGGGTGTAGTTCAATGGTAGAACTGTAGCTTCCCAAGCTACTAACGTGGGTTCGATTCCCATCACCCGCTCCATCGATCTCCGCTCATCGGCCCATGGCCGTGGCGTCAGGCGAACGGATCTTCCACGTTGCCGCACACTTCGAGCACCCAGGGGTAGAGCGCCGCTCCCTGCGGCTTGACGCGCTCCAGCATTCGCCGATCCATGTCGGTCGTGTCGGGCTCGATCACGCGTCCATTTTCGATGCGTGGCGGCAGAGACGTGATCTCCTTCGAGCGCGCGACCACCGCGGCGCGCCACTCGTCCACGCTGCGAAAAATGGCTGCGGATGCCTGGCGGTTCTCCGCGAGCGCACGCATGAACCCCGCTCCGTGACTCAGGTCGCTCTCGTGGATCGGCTGCTCGCCCTTGGCCATCTGTCCGAGCCGGTACAGCGCGCCGCGCGCTTCGTTGCAGGCGCCGACGAACGCCGCCTTCTCCGGTGACATTCCCATTTCCCCGGAATCCGGTTCGGCGTCCGGATCCATGAGTGCGCTCGAGTCCTTGGCCGCGCCACCCCCGCATCCGGCAAGGAGACAGCTGCCGACGAGCACCGCGATGGCGGACCGATGAACTCCGAACATGACGACACCTCTTCAGATATGAGAAACCCGGGTTCATCGATACGAACATCGTCCAGGCGCAAATCCGGCCAAGTGGCTTAGGGCGGCCCGCGGGTCTTGCGGTAGCATGCTGCCCCCGCAATCGAATCGAGAGGGACTTCCGATGAAATCCAGCATTGCTGCCGCGGCACTGGTCGCCGCGTTCGCGTTCGGGACGACGAGCCTCGCCGCGAGCGACGCCAAGAGCTCGAAGGCGATCGAACAGGCCGTGAACGGCGACTGGCGCAAGCCCGAAGCGAAGGAGCGCGATGCCTTCCGTCATCCGGCCGAAGCGCTGGCGTTCTGGGGTGTGAAGCCCGGCGCGCACATCCTCGAAGTCGCGCCCGGCGGTGGCTGGTGGACGGAAATCCTCGCGCCCTACGCCCGCATCACGAAGGGTTCGTACTCGGCGACGGCCGCGGATCTCGACGATCCGAAGGTCTCGGAAGGCGCGAAGAAAGGGCGCGCGGATTTCGCCGCGAAGTACACCGACAAGGCGATCTACGGCGATATAACGCTCGTGAACTGGGGGCCGAACGCGAAGCCGCTGCCGGCGAACAAGTACGACTTCGTGTTCGTCGGCCGCATGTTCCACAACTGGATCCGCGCCGGCGCGGTCGACAAGAACCTCGCGACGATCTATGCCGGCGTGAAGCCGGGCGGCGTGCTCGCGATCGAGCAGCATCGCGGCGCCCCGGGTTCGGATGCGTCGACCGGTTACGTGGCGGAATCCGTGGTGATCGAGCAGGTCGAGAAGGCGGGCTTCAAGCTCGACGCGAAATCCGAGATCAATGCCAATCCGAAGGACACCAAGGACCATCCATTCGGCGTGTGGACGCTGCCGCCGGTCCGCCAGTCGGCGAAGGAAGGCTCCGATCCGAATTTCGATCACGCGAAATACGACGCGATCGGCGAATCCGACCGCATGACGCTGCGCTTCGTGAAGCCGAAGAAGTAAGGGAGACGGTAGTTTGATGAAGCAGGTCGGCAGCATCCTCCTCAAGGGCCTCGTCACGATCCTGCCGATCGGGCTCACGATCTACTTCGTCTACTGGCTGGGCATCACGACGGAAGAGCTGCTGTCGAAGCCCATCAAGTGGGTGCTGGACGATGCCAACTACTGGCCGGGCATGGGCCTGGTCACGGGCTTCGTCCTGCTGTTCCTGGTCGGGCTCGCGGTGAACGCCTTCATCGTTCGCCGCGTGCTCGGCCTGGGCGAAGACCTCCTGCTGCGCGTCCCGGTCGTGAAGACCGTGTACAGCGCGATCCGCGACATGACGCGGCTCGTGAACACCGACAAGAAAAAGGGCGATCTCGATCGCGTGGTCACCCTCGACTACGGTCCGGGCCGGCTCATCGGGTTCGTGACGCAGGAGCATGCGAGTTCGCTCGGCATCGGCGGCGACGACGATCTCGTCGCCGTCTACCTGCCGATGAGCTACCAGATCGGCGGCTACACGCTGTACGTGTCGCGCAAGCACCTGCACGAGACGGACCTCAAGGTGGAGCAGGCGATGCGCATCGTCCTCACCGGCGGCGTTCGCGGGAAATAGGGCGGAAGGACCGCCTTATCGCTCGTAGACAGTGTTGAGGCGGGTCCGAAGCATTTCCCGCAGCCCCCGTTTCGAAATCGCCCCGCGTAGATCGCGTTTCCAGAGTCGATCCGAGTTTTCGATGACGAGGCAGCGCGGCAGCAGCGAGTCCGGCGCCGCTTCGAGGAACGGCACCAACGCCCTATCCTCCGCGCCTTCGATGTCGATCTTGAGGGCATCGATGCGGGCGACGTGCTGTTCCTTCAGCAGGGACAGCAGGGGCCGGCACTCGATGATCACGCGATCCACCGAGCCTGCGGCGGAAAAACGCGCATCGCCCTCCACGATACTGCCGCCACCGAGGTTTCCCGCGTCGATCCGCAGCTCGAAGCGGCCCGCCGAATCCGACACGCCGATCGGCAGCACGTCGATGCGCGGCCAGGCACCGAGCCCCGCCCGCGTGGCGGCGATGTTGAACGCGAGCCGTGCCCGCGCGGCAGGATGAGGCTCGAACGCGATGACACGCCCGGAGTCGCCGAGGCGCAACGCGGCGCTCAAGGTATGGATTCCGACGTTCGCGCCGATGTCGATGAACACGCCGTCGACGGGCAGCGCTGCCGCGAGTGCGCGCCGTTCCAGGGCGTCGAAGCGCCAAGGCGTGAACACGAACTTGCGTTCGCAGGTGTTGTCCCGCAGCCAGCAGCGCATCCGCAGGCGCTCGACGACCACGTCCGCCGGCAATGGCGCAAACCTGAGGTAGACACTGCAGAGAAGCCGCGCAAACTGCTTTCCGAGAGCGTTTTCCGGTGCGCGCTGCGCGAGCGCGATCAGGCGGGCGTACGCGGGCGTTGACGCAAGCGCGCCAAACGCGGCATCTCGCGCGCGCTCGTCGCGATCAGGAAGTCGTGCGCTGGCTATCGAGCCCATGCGCCGTCCGCCGAACGTTGCCGCGGGCATTGTCACGGCGGATCCTCATGTTCGCATCCATGATTTCACGCGCGCGATAAGGCCGCGGATGGTCGAGGTGCATGCAGATCAGCGAGTACCGCGCCTGGATGCCCTTCATGCCACAGCGCTCGAGGCGTTCGCCGAACTCGCGGTCGAGTCCGCCATAACCCAGGCGTTCGTCGAAGCCCTTCACCGCGAGCGCTTCCTCGCGCCAGGTCGAGGAGTTGTGGCCGTTCCACGTCGGCTTCGTGGTGGTGAGTGAGTTCATGATGTGGCGCCAGGGCTCGACCGACAGCCGCAGCTTTCGCAGGTTCGCCGCCGACTCACCGCGTTGCATGAGCCAGCGCGAGTCGAACACTCGGCCCGCGAGGACATCTTCGGCTTCCACGACGCTCGTCGCCGTCGGGCCCAGCCGTACGCAGCCGCCAGAGACGAAGTGGCCGGGCCGCGCGAGCATCATGTGCCCCGCAACGAACTCCGGGTGCGGGATGCAGTCGCCGTCCGTGAAAATCAGGT
>CADEED010000011.1 GCA_902826225.1 uncultured Pseudomonadota bacterium
CGCCGGGGGACAGGTCGATCGTGACCGGCGTGAGTCCGCGGAAGCTGCCGCCCGTCGTCACCGTCGCACCCGACGGAACGGAGCGCACCGTGACGCGCGCGTCCGCGGCGCCGAGTTCGATCGGGCCGATCGTCTGCGCGACGCCCGCCGCCACGACGACTGTCGACGTCCACGGCCGCAGGCCGGGCGCCGCGACCTGCACGCGGCGGATGCCCGAATCCATCTCGACCTTCGCGGGCGTGACACCGGCGGGCTTGCCGTCCACCTCGATCTGCGCGCCCGCCGGAACGGAGGCCAGCGAGATCACCGCGAAATTCGGCTTGAGCGCGACCTTGAGCTGCTGCTTCTCGCCACCGCCGGCGATGGTGAGCCGTTCGACGTGGTCGAGATACCGTGGCGCGTTGAACGTGAGCGTACGATCGCCCGCCGGCACGTCGACGACGCCGGGCACGCGCCCCAGCTTCGCGCCATCGGCGGAGATCTCGGCGCCGACGCCGCCGGTATCCACTTCGAGCTTGCCCGGCAGCTTGACCAGGTGGATCAGCGCGTGAATCGGCTGCGAGCCCCGTACCGTCACGCGTGTCTCGGCCGGTAGATAGCCCGGCCGCTCGGCGCGCAGGCGGTGCTCCCCCGGGAACACGAACACGCTCGCGGCCGATTGCCACGAGAACTTGCCGACCGAAGTGACTTCCGCGTCGCCGGGACGCAGGTCGAGCGCGATGGGTTTCAGCAACGCGAACATGGCGAGCACGACGAGCAGCGCGGCCGCCATGAACCACGCGGCATAGTTGAGCCTGCTGCGCGCGACTGCCCTCGCCACGCGCGGCGCGCGCACGCCGTCGATGCGCGGCACCTCGCCCATCTCGACCGCGACGTCTTCGGCCGGTGGCGCAAGCAGTTTCACGCTGTCGCCGACAGGCGGCAGAGTATCCGTTCCTTCGAGCTCGAAGCGGCGCAGCGCGAGCGACTTCGACGTCGCCTCCTCGACGAGGATCTGCGATCCCGCGACCGTCAGCACGTCGCCCGCGCTGACGATGCGCGCGCCGCCGATGGGGACGCCGTTGACGCTCACGCGCGCGTCCGCAGACGCGTCGAGCAACCAGCGACCGGACACGGACCGCAGCGAGACGAGCGGGCCCGCCTCTTCGTCGGCCGGCATGTCCTCCACCTGCGCCGTGAGCACACCCGTGCGCGCGTCGAGCGCGGCACGCGCGCCGTACTGCGACTCGCCCTGCGCGCTGCGCAGGACGATGTTGGCGTCGATTGAGAGGGACGGCTCCACGATCAGATGGGCTCCAGGCAGCGGATCACGATGATCTGGTTGCCCTGTCCCGGCGCCACGGTGATCTCGCGGCGGACGTCGCGGTAGCCGCTGCGTCGGCCGGTGACGGTGTACCGGCCGGGCTTGAGCTCGACCTCGCGCCGCTCGAACGCTCCGAAGAAGCCGACGCGCTGGATGGCGACTTCCGTGACGTTGTCGGATTCGAGGGCGAGCATGACTGATTGATTGAACGTGGGCAGCAGGAGTTCCAGCCGGGACATCTGGGAACGGATGACCGGCCCCTTCCTGGGCAGCGCATCGGCGCGTGACAGCAGACGCTCCGCCTCCCGCCGGACGTTGTCTTCGGCCAGGCGCTCGGGGCGGTCGATCAGGGCCTGCAGCCGATTACCGAGGTCCGCGCGCGGTGCCACGGCGGCTCGGCCGGCGACGGCGAATTGCAGTGTCGGGTCGCGCGCGAGCTGCTCGTCGTAGATCGCCAGTGCCTCGGTCCAGCGCTCCTCGGCCACCAGGCGCGCGGCCCTGGCTTCGATATCCGCGAGATTGCGACCCGCGCCGGTGTCACCGACGCGCTGCAGGGCCGCGGCGACTTCGGCGCTGTCCGGCCGCAATGCGCGCGCCTTCTCGAGTTGCGTGCGCGCCTCGGCCAGCCGGCCGCCATTGAGCGCGGCGAGCCCGGCGCCCATCACCGCGTTGAATTCGTTCTCGGACATCGCGCGCTTCACGCGGGCGAGCCCTTCCGTGGCGGCGACGTTGCCCGGATTGCGCTTCAGGACGTCGGCGAACAAGGTCTGCGCTCTCGCCAGATCCTTCGCATGCTCGGCGTTCTCGGCGTCGGACAGCGTGGGCAGTACGCCGGTGGCCGCGGCCAGCCTGCCCAGGCCCTCGCTGGCTTCATTGTTGCCGGGTTCGATTTTCAGCGCGGTGTCGTAGGCCTGGCGCGAGTTCTCGAATTCGCCGGCGAGCAGCGCGCGCTTGCCCTCCTGCAAGTGCGCCGCGAGCGCCTCCGGCGCGCGGTCTTCGATCGCCTTGATCTGCTTGTCCAGCGCTTCGAGCGGCGCGGCGACGGCGCCGTACTGACGACGTTCGAGGTCACCGCCGATCTCGTCGAGCGATTTGCGCGCGGCGGCGAAGTCGGTCCCGGCCCACTGCGCGGCGCCGCGCGAGTCGAGCTCGAGCGCGCGCGTGCTGAGGTCGGTGTGTTTGCCGGCAAGTTCGTCGGCGAGCTTCTCGCTGGCGAGCTCCGCTTCCGTCGGGCCGGCGGGCACGTCGAGCGCCGCGACGTCGACCTTCTGCTGGCTCGCGAGTTTCGGCAGCAGGAACGCGACGCCGCCCGTGGCCGCGACGAGCACGGCGGCGATGATCCAGCCGCGGCGGCGGTTCTGCGCGCGCTGCTCGCGCACGACCTGCGCGCGCAGCTCGTCGACCCTGGGCAGGATCCCGGGATCGATCTGCTCGAGCTCGCGCACGTCCGGCGCCACCGGGTCCATGAACGGTTCCGCCATCACGGCGGGCGTGAGATTTTCCGCCGCGGCACCGAGGATCGCCGCCTCGCTCTCCGCGGCCGTGCTGGCCGCGGTGCCTTCGAAGCCGAGCGTGTCCTGCAGGATCGCGTTCATCTCGTCGGCGACGTGACGCATCGACGGCGGGCGCTCGCGCCCCTGCTTCGCGAGCAGCCAGGAGACCAGCAGCTCGAGGCGCGGCGGGATCGGCTTGACGGGCTTGATGAGCGGCACTGGCTCGGTCGAGATGCGCTTCGCATCGAACGCGGGATAGAACGGCGGATAGCCTGAGAGCAGCTCGTACGCGAGCGCGCCGAGCCCGTAGATGTCGTCGGCCGGGCGCGCCGGCTCACCGGCCAGCTGCTGCGGACTCGCGGAGAAAGGCGAACCGGGCGGACCGGTCGTGTCGTCGCCTTCCGAGGCGCCGGCGCCGAAATCCGCGAGCAGCGGACGGCCCGCGCCGTCGAGCAGTACGTTCGACGGCTTGAGATCGCGGTGCACGATGCGCCGCCCGTGCGCATGCTCGAGCGCGGCGGCGATATCGATGAGAAGCGGCAGGATCCGGGTGTACGACGCACCGCGCATCTGCCGCAGGTCGCCGCCCGGGGCGAGCGTCATCGGCAGCACGGTGGCGTCCTGCGTACGAACGGGCTCGAACACCCGCAGCACGCCCGGGTGGTTGAGACGCGTCGTCAGCGTGAATTCCCGCTGGAACACCTGCCATGCGGCTTCGGAGTTCTCGAACTGGGAATAGAGCACTTTCAGCGCGATGTCGGTGTCGCGCAGCTCGTCGCGCGCGCGCCAGACCTCGCCGTAGCCGCCGGCGCCGAGTTTCTCTAGAGCCACGAAGCGGCCGCACAGCCTCGTGCCCGCCTGAATCTGATTTGTCACGATCGCCTGGACTAACTAACTATTCTTCAGCCGGATGGAGGTGGCGCGACGCCCGTGGTGGTCGTCGTGGTGGCGGGCGCGGCGGGAGCTGCCGGCGGCGGCGCAGCCGCGGTGCCGGTTTCCTCTTGATAGAGCTGTTTGAGCAGCTTGCGCCATTCGCGGTACTGGTCTTCCGCCGTACCGCTGAGGCGCAGCGTGTGGCCTTCGACCTCGACGACCTGCGGCGCGACCTCGGACTGGAAGCTCAACGTGAGTTCCTTGAGCGCGTCGGCGTGCGTGCGGGCGTCAGCATACTTCTTGATGCCCGAAAGCACGGCGGCAATACCGCCCATGGTGCCCGCGTTGCGCATGGCGTTGTTGATGCGGCAGCTGTCGTACGTGCTGCACGAATTGGGCGCGAAAATGCTCGCGATGAGCGCCGCGGCGCCGAGCACGGTGCGCGTCCGCGCGCTCGAGCGAGCGCGCATTTCCTTCTCGAGCTCGGTGAAGCTCGTTTGCCGCCAGCTGCCGTACGAGTCCTCGATGGAGTCGTGGAAGCTCGCGTAGTAGTCGTTCACCGTGTCGACGACCGCGGTGTCGCGTTCCCGGATGCGTTCGATGCGCCCGAGCGTCGGGTCGCCTTCGGCCGGCAGGCGCGCGACCTGCACGATACCGTTCTTGTCCTTGGCCGTCATGCCGGCCATCGCGTCGGGCGCGAGATCTTCCGCGAACCGCAGCGAAGCGACCTTGCGGATGTTCTCGCGGTCGAGCGACGTCAACTTGTCGCGCGCGAGGACGAGATCGTTCGCGACCTCGGAGTACACGTTCTGGAACGGATCGCGCGCCTTGAGCGACGCCGTCGTCTTGTAAGCGCCGAGATCCACCATGCTGCTGTAGCGCTTGTCCTTGATCCACACGCGTCCCGCGGCGTCCACCGCCGTGACGTCGATGGCGAGGAAACCGCCGTTGGAGTCGACGAGCTGGCCCGTGACGATGACGTCGACGAAGTCCGCGGACTCCGGGATGACGCGCACGGCGCCCCACTGCGCGGTGCCTTCGAGCGTCTCGCGCAACAGCGTGGGGATGTAGCGCGCCTCGGCCTTGCGCAGGTCGGGATAGATGCGCTTCTTCGCGAGCGCCTCGTCGTCGTTCTCGATGTTCTTCGGGATGCCCGGGTCGAAGACGCGGATACCGACGTCGAGCAGCTCCGACTCGGGAATGTGCACCGTCGCCTGCTTCGCCACGACCTTCGGTGGCGGCCGCGTCTCGCTGGTGACGCAACCGACCAGCGCCACGGTCATCGTCAACGCCGCGATCAGTTTCAGGTTCATGACATCACCTCGCGCATCGAATCACTTCGCCGACTTCTTGTAGTCGTTGTATTCCTTCCAGAGGCGTTCCTTGAGCTCGGGATCCGTCTCTTCCTCGGCCGCCTTGCGCAGGCGCCGCGCGACGATGTCGTCGTCGCTGCCGATCGCCACGTTGCGGTTCGCGCTGCCGCCGCCCTGGCCCGGTGTGTTGCCGCCCTTGCCGTCGCTCTTCTGGCCGCTGTCGCCGCCCGTCGGGCTCGTCGCACTCGCATCGGATTTGAGATCACCTTCGCGGGTGCCGGGCGCGCCAGAGCTGCCACCGCCGGCATTGTCCGAAGTGCCGGAGTCCGAGCTCGGGTTCTCGCCCTCGGCGCTGCCTCCGCGCGCGTCGCGCTCTTTCGCGACGCGTTCCTGTTCCTTCTTCAGCGTCTTGTCGAAGTCGCCGAGAGAATCCTCGAGCGCCTTGTCGCCGGCCTGGCGCCGCTCTTCGGAAGTCTGCGCGCCCGAACCGCTGCCGCCCTCGCCGCCGGGGCCCTCCGTCGACGCGGTGCCAGACTTCGAGCCCTTGGACTTGCTGCCGGACTCGCCGCTGCCGGACTCGCCATCGCCGGATTCTCCGTCGCCCGATTCTCCGCCGCTCTCGCCCGGCAGGCCGGATTTCGAGGCAGACGACGAGCCATCACCGGGCAGACCCGGCAATCCGCTGCTGGTGCTGCCGCCCGGCATTCCCGGCATGCCGCTGCTGCCGCCGGGCATTCCGGAGCTGCCGCCCGGCATCCCCGAGCTTCCGCCGGGCATGCCGCCGCCTCCACCGGGCAAGCCGCCCGAAGATCCACCGCCCGAAGAGCCGCCGTCGCCACCGGGCATGCCGCCCGAGGGGCTGGGCATACCGCCGCCGGAGCTACCGCCGGTTGCGCAGCCGGCGAGGACAACTGCCGCGAGGGCAGCGCCGATCGAGTGCCAGGGTGTGCGCATGGGAATCTCCTGCGTTGATCAATGGGTACCGGCGGTTGTCTCGTCGGTTCCCGAGAAGAAACTGCGCAGCTGGTTCGACATGCGGTTGCATGCGGTCGCCTGCACGCGCGCGATGAAAGGCAAGGGGACGATCGCCCCGACAATGGCCGAAGTCCCGGTGACGTTGGTTCCGACGCTACCCGCGGACTTCGACTGTTTCAAATCCCAAATCGTGGCCTCGTAGGCGGACTCCTTCTGCCACCAGCCGAAGCCAATGCAGCCCGCTCCACCGGGCGCCGCGCCACAGGCCAGGCTGCCGCCGCCGTCCACCTTGCGGGTGCTGCCGTCGAGCCAGACGACATAACGCACGCCGCTCTGCGTGACCTTGTCCGCCACACCCGGGCGGGCGAGCAACGCGCTCATCGACTCCGGCTTGCCGGGCGCGGTGCTCGGCTCGAACCACGGGAACATGTTGTCCACGAACTCGTTGTTGTCGTGGACCTCGAGGTGGTTGCGACCGCCGGCGAGGCCCTCGCTGATGCAATCCATGAATTCGTCTTCGGCGCCCGCGCCTTCGATTTGCGGCTTGGCCAGGATGACGATTCGTTCGCCTTTGGCGACCGGCGTCGCGAGCTCGCGCGACTCTTCGATTCGCGCCTGCATGCATCCACCGAGCAACGCGAGTCCGACCGAGTATCCGACGATGGCGGACGTGATCCGGAGTGCGTTCATGGAGAGTCTCCCTTGCTCGATGCGGGGAATCTGACGGGCACGGCCAGTATGCCACGTTGCAGCATCGCTACTTTCTGACCTCCCCGGACGCGCCGGGGTTCCCGGGTGCGCTAAAGGAGATCCAGCGACATCTGGGGGTGATTACGTCCGGGTGGGCGAAACAGATTCGTCGGTAGCTGGCGACTGTGGCCCTCCGGGAAGCCGAGCCGTCGGCAGGCGAGCCTGAAGCGCTGGCGCATGAGCTGCGCGACCGGGCCGGTGGCCTTCATGCGGGTCCCAAAATCGGGGTCGTTGTCGCGCTCGCCGCGCATGCCGCGCACCTGCGACATCACATGCGCCGCCCGCTCGGGAAAGTGCTCGGCCAGCCACTCGCGGAACAGGTCTTTCACTTCCCATGGCAGCCGCAGCATCGTGTATCCCGCGAACGAGGCGCCGGATTCGCGCGCGGCCTCCAGCACGGCCTCGACTTCGTGTTCCGTGAGCACCGGGATGATCGGCGCGACGAGCACGCCGACCGGAACGCCGGCATCGGCCAGCACGCGCATGGCCTTGAGCTTGGCCGCGGCCGACGCGGCGCGCGGCTCGAGGATGCGCTTCAGCTCGCTGTTCAACGTGGGGATGCTGAAGTTGACGTGGACCAGGCCGTCCTTGGCGAGCGCGGCGAGCAGGTCGACGTCGCGCGCCACCAACGCGCCCTTCGTCGTCACCGCGACCGGGTGTTTGCAGCGGAGCAACACCTCGAGGATCGAGCGTGTGATCTTGTGTGTCTTCTCGATCGGCTGGTAAGGATCCGTGTTGGCGCCGAGCATGATGGTGGCGCACTTGTAGGAATGCGCCGCGAGTTCCTTTTCGAGTAGTTGCGCGGCGTCCTGCTTGTAGAAGAGCCTGGTTTCGAAATCGAGGCCGGGCGAGAGGCCGACGTAGGCGTGGCTGGGGCGCGCAAAACAATAAACACACCCATGGAGGCATCCACGATAGGGATTGATAGATTGCCCGAAGCTGACGTCCGGAGACTGATTGCGGCTGATGATCGAGCGCGCGGGCTCTGGCAGCACGACTGTCTCCGGTCTCCTATCTACTTGCTCGTCTTCGTACCAGCCATCTTGCTCCAGGGTCTTCGTCAGTTTGTCGAAGCGCCCGGGAGGTTGCGACAGTGCGCCACGGCCTTTGATCGAGACAGTCATGGAGCGGACTGTAGGAACGGCGGAGCGCGCCGTAAATTCAGTAGTCGAAGCAGCCGACTACTGTACGAACTGAAGGGGCCTGTCCCCTTTAGTGGACCGGATCCGGGAAGCGGTCGAGCTTGCGGAGCTCGGGGAAGAGCTTCATGTACGCGCCGACGACGAGCAGCGTGCCGATGCCGCCGAACACGACCGCGCGCACGGCGCCGAGCCAGTTCGCCACGACGCCTGACTCGAACTCGCCGAGCTCGTTCGAGGCGCCGATGAACATCGAGTTCACCGCGCTCACGCGGCCGCGGATCGCGTCCGGCGTTTCGAGCTGCACGAGCAGCGAGCGCACGAACACGCTCACCATGTCGCCAGCGCCGAGCACCACGAGCACCGACATCGACAGCCAGAAGCTCGTCGACAGCCCAAAGACGATGGTCGCGATGCCGAATGCCGCGACGCCGCCGAACATCCAGCGGCCCGCGTCGTTCTGGATTGGACGAAGGCCGAGCCACAGCGCCACCACGGCCGCGCCGACGCCTGGCGCGGCGCGCAGCAATCCGAGGCCGACGCTGTCGACGTGCAGGATGTCCGTGGCGTACACGGGCAGCAGCGCAGTCGCGCCGCCGAACAGCACGGCGAAGAGATCGAGCGAGATCGCACCGAGCAACGGCTTCTTGCTCACCACGAACCTGAATCCATCGAGCACCGCGTGCCAGCGCCACTGCGTCGAGGTGCACTGCGGCCGCACCGGCCGCACGCTCGACACCATGAGCACCGTGAACGTGAGCAACGCGCAGGCGACGCCGTACGCCACGTGATAGCCGAACACCGCGAGCAGTCCGCCGATCGACGGACCCACGATGACGCCGACCTGGAACAGCACCGCGTTCACCGAGACCGCCCCCGGGAGCAGGTTCTTGGGCACGAGGTTGGGCGTCATCGCCTGCCCCGCCGGCGCCCAGAACGCGCGCGCGAGACCTAACAATGCGACGGCCGCGAATGCGATCTCGACACGATTGCTGCCCGACAGCGTGAAGGCGAGCAGGATCACCGCGCCCGTGAGCTCGGCGGTATACGCGATCGAGATGATGATCCGCCGGTCGAAGCGATCGGCGATGTTGCCGCCCGGCAGCACGAGCGCAAGGAACGGCAGGAACTGCGCGAGGCCGATGAACCCGAGGTCGAGCGGGTCGCGCGTGATCTTCCAGACCTGGAAGCCCACGACGACATTGATCATCTGCCAGGCCAGGGTGCCGGCGAGGCGCCCGAACGCGTAGCGCGCGAAATCGCGCTGGCTCAGCGCCTGCAACGCCGGTGATCGTTCGGAAATGCTCAAGGGTCGACGGGGAAGTTGGGGTGGACGCACTTTAGCTGGTAACGTCTCCGTCCGTTTGCCAAAGCGTCCACCCCAGAGACGTCAGCGAGACGAGCAAATGAACTGTCGCACCCTGGTTGCCACGGCCCTGTTGTTGAGCGCCTGCGCTCCCGTCCCGAAGCAGGCGGAGGCTCCGCCGCCCGCACCGCCTCCGCCCACGGCGGATCAGCAATTCGAAGCGCTGGCCGCGCGCTACCTGCGCGAGCTGCCCGAGCAGTCGCCCGTCAACGCCACGGGACTCGGCGACCACCGCCTCGACGGCAAGCTCGACGACGTCAGTGCCGAGGGATGGCAGGCGAAAGTCGTGTTCGACGAGCTCTATCTAGCCGCGCTCGAGCCGTTGGACCTCTCGCAGCTGTCGCGCGCGAACCAGGTGGACGCGCTGTTGCTGAAGCAATCGCTGTCTTCCGACCGGTGGCGCATCCAGACGCTCGAGAGCTGGCGCTGGGATCCGCTCATCTATACGCGCATCGCCGGGAGCAGCATCAACGACCTGCTCGCGCGCGAGTTCGCGCCCTTGCCCGAGCGCTTCGCGAACATCGGCGCGCGGCTCGAAGAGATGCCGCGCTTCCTCGCGCAAGTGCGCGAGGTGCTCGTGCCGGCGCGCGTACCGAAGATCCATGCGGAGACGGCCACTCGCCAGAACTCCGGGCTCATCAACCTCCTGGACGGCGAGATCACCAGGCAGGCGGCGACGTTGCCTGCGGCGGACCAGGAGAAGCTCAAGGCGAGCATCGCGAAGGCGCGCAGCGCGCTGTCCCAGCACCAGATCTGGCTCGAGAAGCGGCTGACGCCGGAAGCCAAAGGGGAATTCCGGCTCGGCGAGACCCTCTACGACCGCAAGCTCGAGCTGGCGCTGTTCTCGCCGCTCACGCGGCAGCAGATTCGAGAGCAGGCGGAGGCGGAGCTCGCCGCGACCCATGCGGCGATGTACGAGATCTCGCGCACCGTGCTCAAGGGTAAACGCAGCGCGCCGCCGCTGCCGGACAAGCCACGCGATGATCAGCGACTGCGCGCCATCAAGGCGGCCCTCGAGCTCGCGTACGCCGAGCGTCCGAAGCGCGACGGCGTGCTCGACGCAGCACGCGCGACGCTCAGCGACGCCACGAACTTCGTGCGCGAGAAGCAGATCGTCACGCTGCCCACCGAGCCGCTCGAGATCATCGAGATGCCGGAGATCAACCAGGGCGTGGCGCTCGCCTACTGCGACTCGCCGGGCCCGCTCGATCGCGGCCAGAAAACCTTCTACGCGGTGTCGCCCATCCCGAAGAACTGGACGCGCGCGCAAACGAACTCGTTCCTGCGCGAGTACAACTCGCGGTCGATCCACAATCTCACGATTCACGAGGCGATGCCCGGCCACTACCTGCAGCTCGCGCACGCCAACCGGTATCCATCGACGCTGCGACGCGTGCTGGCGTCCGGTCCGTTCATCGAAGGCTGGGCGGTGTACACCGAGAAGGTCATGGTGGACGCGGGTTACCTCGATGGCGACCCGCTCATGCGCCTGATCCAGCTCAAGTGGTACGTGCGCACGATCGTGAACGCGCTGCTCGACCAGGCCGTGCACGTCGACGGGATGTCGCGCGAGGCGGCGATGAAGCTGATGATGGACTCGGGCTTCCAGGAAGAGCGCGAGGCCGCGGGCAAGTGGACTCGCGCGCAGCTCACGTCCGCGCAGTTGCCGGTGTATTTCGTCGGGGCCCGTGAGCACGCGGCGCTGCGCGCGGAGGCGGAGCAGCGCGCCGGTACGGCGTTCGACCTGAAGGATTACCACGACAAGGTGTTGTCGTTCGGCTCTCCGCCGGTGCGGTTCGTGCGGCAGCTCCTGTTCGACCTGCCGATCGAGTAGCTAGGGCGCGGGAGGCGGCTGCGAGGGCGGCGGCGGTCCGCCGTTGCGGTTGGTGAAGCGCTGCCCCACCGACTCGGCCTTCGCCTTCACCTTCTTGAGCCAGCTGCGCGCCCACGCGAACTCGATCGCGAGGATGCCGAGACCGGCCGGGATGACGATGAACGCGGGCCCGGGCAGGACGATCATGGCGACGCCCACCAGGAGCACCGTGCCGCCCACGATGCCGATGGCGATGCGCTTGGCGATCTTGTACGTGCCGAACAGAGGGTGCTTGTCGTCGAACACCAATAGAGACCTGATGGCGGCTGCGGGCGGCATTTTACACAGACCGGGCGAAGCGCCCCGTGGTTCCCCGCTGACGTCCCTTGTTTCAGTGACGGCGGATCCCTGCGACGTTGCTTACCTGCCCAGGAAAATGCGGTACACCGGATTGTTAGTCTCGTCGCTGTAGGAATAGTGCAGCACATCGAGGTGATCGAGGAACTCCTCCGTATCGGCCTGCGGCACGTCGATGCCGGCCAGCACGCGGCCATAATCCGAGCCATGGTTGCGGTAGTGGAACAAAGTGATGTTCCAGCGCGTGCCCACGGCCTGCAGGAATTTCAGCAGCGCGCCTTTCCGCTCGGGGAATTCGAAGCGGTAGAGTCGCTCATTGGCGACGTTGCCGTTCGCGTGACCGCCCACCATGTAGCGCACGTGCAGCTTCGCAATCTCGTTGTCCGTCATGTCGGTGACGCCGTAGCCGGCGCCCTTGAGGCTCGCGATCACTTCGTCGCGCTCGATCCGCCCGCGCGCCAGGCCGAAACCCACGAAGATCTGCGCGCGCTCCTTCGCCCCGTAACGGTAGTTGAACTCGGTGACCGCGCGTGAGCCCAGCACTTCGCAGAAATGCAGGAAGCTGCCCGGCCGCTCCGGGATCTCGACCGCCAGCAGGGCTTCGCGCGCCTGGCCGACGTCCGAGCGCTCGGCGACGTAGCGCAGCTGGTCGAAGTTCATGTTCGCGCCGCTGTTAAGGGCGACGAGACGCTTGTCCTTCCACTGATTCAGGGCGCAATACTTCTTGATGCCGGCGACGGCGAGCGCCCCGGCGCCTTCGACGATCGCGCGCGTGTCCTCGAAGATGTCCTGTATGCCGGCGCAAATCTCGTCCGTGTCGACGAGCACGACCTCGTCGACGTGTTCGCGACAGATGCGGAACGTTTCCTCGCCCACCCGCTTCACCGCCACACCATCGGCGAAGATGCCGACCCGCTCCAGCGTCACGCGCTTTTTCTCGCGCAGCGAATCGTGCATCGCCGCCGCGTCGAAGGGCTCGACGCCGATCACCTTGATCCGGGGATTCAGGTATTTAACGTACAACGCAATGCCCGAGATGAGTCCGCCGCCGCCGACCGGCACGAAGATCGCGTCGATCTCGCCGCGCGACTGGCGCAGGATCTCGACGCCGACGGTGCCCTGCCCCGCGATGACGTCCGGATCGTCGAAGGGGTGCACGAATGCGAGATTGCGCTCGCGCACGATGGTCTGCGCGTGGTCGAACGCGCTGTCGTACTCGTCCCCGTGCAGCACGATCTCGCCGCCGAGACTGCGCACGGCGCTCACCTTGATCTGCGGAGTCGTCTCGGGCATCACGACGATCGCCGGGATACCGCGCCGCTGCGCGGCGAGCGCGACGCCCTGGGCGTGGTTGCCGGCCGAGGCGCAGACCACGCCGCGGCTGGCCACGGATTCGGACAGATGCGCGATCTTGTTGTACGCGCCCCGCAGCTTGAACGAGAACACCGGCTGCAGGTCCTCGCGCTTGAACAGCACGGTATTGCCCAGCCGCCGCGAGAGTCGCGGCGCGGGTTCGAGCGGCGACTCGATCGCCACGTCGTAGACGCGGGCCTTGAGGATTCGCTCGATGTAGTCGTCGGACATAGGTAGCGGCGGAGAATAGCAGGCCCTGACGAGCCCTCCGCTACCTGACAAGATGGCTAGCCGCGGACGGTGTACCGGAACTGCGAGCGGCCGATGGTGACCCGGTCGCCGTCCTTGAGCGCCTGGCGCGCGACGCGCTTGCCGTTCACGAACACACCATTCGTGCTGTTCAGATCTTCGATCGAGGTGTGCGACGGACCGGCGAGCAACACCGCGTGATAGCGGCTGATGTGCTTGGTGTCGATCATCAGCTCGTTGTCGGGCGCGCGGCCGATGCGCGTGCGACGGCCGAGCACGTGCACGAAATCCGTATTGCCGTCGGTGCGGATGAGCACGCGGGCCGGGCCTTCGAGCGCCACCTCGTGTTCGCCCGACTGCGCGGCGAGATCGGCCTGCGCAACCCGCTTCTCGAGGTCGGCCTCGAGCTCGTGGATGCGATGGTCGCGCTGCAGGAGCGAACGCTGGCTCTCCGCGATGACCGCGCGCCATTCGTCCACCGCGACGTTCGCCTCGTCGAGTTTGCCGGACTTCTCGCGCACCTCGAGCTCGAGATGGCGGATGTTCTCCTCGGCGACCTGGAGGTCGTCATCCTTCTCGCCGATCTGCGTGCGCAGCTCGCGCAGTTCGGCGGTGAGGCGCCGGATCTCTTCCTCGCGCGCGACGAGTTCGCCGCGCAGTTGCGGCATGTGCGGATCGGTGGATGCGAGCGCCTCGGTGAGCCGCGTGGTCGTCTGCGCTTCGCGCTGCTGGCGCGCCTGCATGTCCGCCTCGAGAATGCCGATCTGCGCGTCGCGCCGCGCGATGGTGGCGCGCAGGTTCATGCCCTCGGCGTCGAGAGACTCGATGCGCAGCCGGGCGGCTTCGAGCAGTTTCAGTTTCTCGTCGAACCGGCGGCCGCCCTCGGCCAGGTCCCGTTCGAGAGCGGCGATGCGGGCGGCACGAGCGGAGAGTTCGTCGACGAGGCCGGCCTCGTCCGCGGCCTGAACGCCCAGGCGCTCGCGCGCGGTGTGCAGGGACTCGAGATGCAGGCCCAACTGCTCGCGCAGCTGGGCGGCCTCGCCGGTGGCGCGGGCGACGGCGACATGGCGCTCGACGTCCGCGATACGTGCGCGTTCGTTGAGCTCCTCGATGCGGCGCTCGGCGACGGCGAGCGCCTGGCGGAGTTCCTCGATGAGCGGTGGCGACGGCGGGATTTCGACCAGGGGCGCGGCGGCCGGCGTGCGCGGCGCGGGTGCGGGCGACGGAGTTGCCGTGATGGGCGGCAGCGGCGTCTGCGCGGCCGGGCGCTTGACCGGCTGCCTCGCCGGCTTCTGCGGCGGCAACGCCGGCATTTCGTGCGTGCCGCTGTGCTCGATGTCCTTGGCGGCCGGTAGTTCGGCGCCGCGCGCGGCCGGCAGTGCGGGCATCACCTGCGTCGACTCGTGCGGGTCGACGTCCGGCGGCCGCACCCAGTTGTCGGTGTGGCTGCTCGTGTCGAGCGTCGCTTCGTAGGCGGCAACATCGAGAACCGGCAGCTCGGCCGTGATCTCGTTGTCCACCTCAGGGTGAGACGCGCTGGTTTTCACCGGTGGCATCGCGGGAAATCCCCGTTCGTTCGTCGTTCTGCGGCGGATTCTAGCTGCGGCCCAAGCCGGCAAGGATGAAGACTTTCGGCAGCCCGCCGAAATGCGAACCGGCTTCGCATTTCTGTCAAATAGCCTGCGTACTCGCCACGGGCGTAGGCCGTGACCGACAGGCCTGCTGCCCGTTTGGGTTATCGTTGCGCCATGAATCAGGGAGTGACCGCACCGCGGCTGCGCCGTGCCTATTTCGAGTGCCGCTACGGCCAGCTGCACGTGCACAACGCCATCCCGGCGGGCGGCGGGTTCGACGAGCAGACGACCCTGGTTTGCCTGCACGCGCACGGCACCACGGGACGGTCGTTCCTCGAACTATCCCGCGTGCTCGGTCAATCGCGCTCCGTCTACAGCCCCGACATCCCCGGCTGCGGCGAATCCGATGCGCCGCCGAAGGCGTTGCCGATGGCGGGCTATGCGGAAGCCATCGCGGACTTCACGGACTCCATGCGGTTCCGGCAGATGGACCTCATCGGCGTGCACAACGCGGCCGGCATCGCGATCGAGCTCGCGCTCGCGCGGCCGAAGATCGTGCGGCGCGTCGTGATGATCGGCGCACCGATCCTCGATGCGGACGAACGAAAGTCGTACAAGGATCTGTCGGCGCCGGAAGGACTCACCCTGGGCGCGACGTGGGTGCGCGCGACGCTGGCAGACTGGCGCGGCGAGTCCCGTGTCGCCCTCGTCAAGCAGCCGTTGCTGCTGCTGCGGCCGAAAGACTCGTGGTGGGATGCGGGCGGACGATTGGCGAAATTGCTGCCGGGCGCGAAAGTCGTCGACCTGCCCGAGCAGGAGAAGCGGGTGCTGGAAACCCAGTCCGCCCTGGTCGCGAAGCACGTCACCCACTTCCTGTCGGCCGGCTAACCCGACACCGCATGAACGAAGGGCGCGGTCAGCGCCGACAGCTTCAACCGCTGCTCGCCCGCCGCGTCGAAGTTCGCCGGGTCCAGCCAGCGTAGATAGGCGTCCTGCAGGCCGCCCTTCCAGTCGACGTCGATGATCGAGAACCACGTGGTGTCACGGTTGCGCGCCTTCACCACGATCGCCTGCCGGAACGTCCCTTCGTACGTGAACCCGAATCGCGTTGCCGCCGCGCGCGAAGGGAGGTTGCAGCTGTCGCACTTCCATTCGAACCGCCGGTATCCCAGCGTGAATGCATTCGAAAGGAACAGGTAGATGGCTTCGGTAGCCGCGCGGGTCTTTGCCAGGCGCGGAGACATATATATGTGTCCGATCTCGATCACGCCGTGCTTCGGATCGATGCGCATGTAGGCGGCGACGCCGACGGCGCGGCCCGTGGCGATGTCGACCAATGCATGAAACTGCGGGTCGTGCGATGCCTGCGATTCCCGCACCCAGGCCTCGTACGGGGCGAACTCGGTGAACGGCCCATTGAAGAGATACGTCCAGCGTTCGCCGCTCGAGTCTTCGCGCTGCGCATCGAACAACTCTCGCGCATGTCGGGCCGCATCGAGCGGCTCGACCCGGCAATAGCGCCCCGCGAGTACCGCGCGCGGCGGAAAAGGCGGCGATTTCCAGTCCGGCAGCGCAAAGCCTATGGGCTGGCCGAATTCGTTGAAGCGGTGTGTGTCGTTGGCGGTCGGTTTCACGGCCGGATTCTCTCATCGCGCGAGACCAAACGAAGGGCCAGTTCGCCGGGACGTTTCCGTACGGCTTGCGCGCGTGAAACCCCGCTCGGAGAATGCCGCATCCTCGCCATCTCCGGGAATCCCATGCTCCGTTCACTTGCTCTCGCATCGCTCGTGTTGGCGGGCGCCGCCTTCGCGCAGTCAGCCCCGCCCGCCGATGCCTCCCGGCTCCTCACCGCCGAGAAGATGTGGGGGCTGAAACGCCTCGGCGACCCGTCGATCACACCGGACGGCGCGCTCGCGGTGCTGCCCGTCACCACGTACGACATCAACGAGAACAAAGGCCTCACGGACCTGTGGATCGTGCCGGTCGCGGGCGGCGCGGCGCGCCAGCTCACCAGCGACAAGGCCAGCGACACTCAACCGACGGTCAGCCCCGACGGCAAGTGGGTGGCATTCGTCTCCAAGCGTGGCGACGACACGGAGAACCAGCTCTACGTCATCGCCATCGACGGCGGTGAGGCGCGCCGTGTCACGAACATCCCGACCGGTATTTCCGCGCCCAAGTGGTTCGGGGACAGCAAACAACTCGCGTTCGTCACCGAGATCTGGCCGGACCTGGTTCGCTGGGAAGACCAGGCGGCGCGCAAGAAGCAGCGCGCGGATTCGAAGATGACGGCGCGCGTGTGGTCGAAGGCGCCCATCAGCTATTTCGACCATTTCCTCGACGACCGTGAGCCGCACCTCTTCTCGATACCGCTCGAGGGCGGTGAGCCGACGGCCATCACGCGCATGTCGGGTTACTTCCTGTCGAAGCAGGAGTACGACTCCTCTTCTTATGATCTGTCGCCGGACGGGCTCGAAGTCGCTTTCTCGGCCGAGACCGACAAGAGCGGCATCGACTCCAACTTCGACCTCATCCTGCTGCCGACGTGCGGCTGCAAGCCCGCGAAGAACCTCACGCCCGGGAACAAGGCGGACGACGGCAGTCCGAAGTACAGCCCCGACGGCCGCCGCCTCGCGTTCGAGCAGCAGCGCCTGGTCGGGTTCTACGCGGACCGGCAGCGGCTGATGATCCTGGACCGCAATGCCGGCACGATCGTCGGCGCCACGGAGCAGTGGGATCGCTCGGTCGACGGCCTGGTCTGGGAACGCGACTCGCGCGGCCTGTTGGGCACGATCGACGACGCCGGCACGCGCCGCGTGTATCGCTTCCGTCTCGACGGCAACGCCGCGCCGACGGCCATCACGAAGGAGTCGAGCTTCGGCGCGCTGTCGTTGTCGAAGAACGGCAAAGCCATGGTCGCGATCCGGCAGGCGTTCAGTGAGCCGCCGACCCTGGTGTCGCTGGCCGCGAACGGCAAGGCGACGAAGCTCTCCACGTTCAACGACGCCGCCCTCGCGGCGCTCACGCAGGGCAAGGTCGAGAGCGTCACGTACAAGGGCGCGCGGAACGACGACATCCAGATGTGGATCGTCTATCCACCCGGCTTCGATCCCGCGAAGAAGTATCCCTACCTCGCGTTGCTGCATGGCGGCCCGCACAACGGCATCCAGGACGCGGTGCAGTGGCGCTGGAACGCGCAGGTATTCGCGAGCTGGGGCTACGTGGTGACGTGGCACAACTTCCACGGCTCGAGCGGGTTTGGCAACGACTTCGCGGATTCGATCAATCCGGACTGGGTGACGATGCCGTACGAGGACACGATCAAGGCGGCGGAGTACATGCTCGCGCAGCCTTACGTGGACCGCGAGCGCACCGTGGCCGCGGGCGCAAGCTACGGCGGCTACCTCGCCACCGTGTTGCTGGGACGGCCGCATCCGTTCAACGCGCTCGTGGCGCATGCCGCCGTCTACAACCTGTACACGCAGCAGGGCGCGGATTTCGCCGCGCAGAAGGAACGGTTCTACAACTTCTGGGAGAAGCCCGAGGAGTTCGCGAAGGTGTCGCCGCACACGCTCGCCGGCAACTTCAAGACGCCGACGCTGATCATCCACAACCAGCAGGATCTGCGCGTGCCCGTGAACCACGGCGTCGAGCTGTTCAACACGCTGCAGAAGAAGGGCGTGCCGTCGAAGCTCGTGTATTTCCCGGACGAGAACCACTGGGTGCTAAAGCCGCAGAACTCATTGTTCTGGTACCAGACCGTGCGTGACTGGGTCGCGCAGTACGCGCCGCCGGGCGCGAAATAGAAAAGGAATCGCACATGAAACGCCGCACCCTGCTCTCGCTCGCCGCCGCCGGCGCCGTCTCCGCACTGACGCCCGCCTGGGCTGCGAAGAAAACGAAGAAGGCCGACAAGCCGTTGAAGATCCTCATCCTGGGTGGCACGCGCTTCATCGGTCTGCACATGACGTCGTACGCGCTCGAGCGCGGCCACACCCTCACGTTCTTCAATCGCGGCAAGACGAAGACGGATCGCTACCCGGACGTCGAACGCATCCTGGGCGACCGCAATGGACAGATCGACGGCCTCAAGGATCGCAAATGGGACGTCGTGATCGACAACTCAGGCTACGTGCCCCGGCACGTGCGCGCGTCGGCGGAGTTGCTGGCGCCCAACGTGAAGCGATATGTCTTCGTGTCCTCGATCTCGGTGTATCCGAACTTCAGCGTGCCGCGCGGCGAGAAATCCGAAGTAGGCAAACTCGCCGACGAGACCGTCGAGAAGGTGGATGGCGAGACGTATGGACCGCTGAAGGCATTGTGCGAGAAGGCGACGCTCGACGTGTACGGCGGGCGTGGCACCGTGATCCGGCCCGGACTCATCGTGGGGCCGGACGACAACACAGACCGCTTCACCTACTGGCCTGCGCGTGCCGCGCGCGGCGGCGAGTTCATCGCGCCGGGATCGCCGAAGGATGCGTTCCAGGTCATCGACGTGCGCGACCTCGCGGAGTTCACCATCAACGCCGTCGAGAACGGCTACGCCGGCACCTACAACCTCGTTTCGAACGTCAACGGCTTCAAGTTCGGCGAGCTCACGGACGCGTGCATCGCGTCGGCGAAGAAGCGCGCGAAGCCGGCGGCCGAGCCCAAGGCTGTCTATCTACCGACGGACTTCCTCGAGGAGCAGAAGGTGGAGCCGTGGAGCGAGATGCCCGTGTGGCTGCCCGCGAAGGGCGACGAGGCCGCGTTCGCGAGCACGAGCAATGCCGCCGCGCTGGCCAAGGGCCTGAAGATCACGCCGATCGCGAAGACCGTGGACGACACGCTGGAATGGCACCTGACACGGCCGAAGGACGAGCAGGAGAAGCTCAAGTCGGGCATCGCGGCGGACAAGGAAGCGACGGTGCTCGCCGCGTGGAAGGCGAAGAAGAGTTAGACACCGCTTTCGGATAGTCTTGGCGTCGATGACGGCGCTGCGCCTCGAGAGACTCTTTCTGCGCGCCGCGGGCCTGCTGGGACTCGCGGCATTCGCATTCTTCTTCGCGATCACCTGGTCCACACCGCTCTGGGTGGAAGAGTTCGCTTCCGGCTACCTCAAGGGGCGCGTCGCGGAGCGTGTCGAGCAATCCCTCGACGTTGTGCCCGAGACCGCGCAGGGCGTCTTGTCGAGGGTCGCCGCGGAACTTCGCGCCCGCAACGAAGAGCGAGTTGCCGCGCTTCGCGCACGCGCCCAGCAATTGCTCGATCAAGCGATCGCGCAGGTGCGAAATCCCGAGTGCGCGTGCCGCCTGCGGATGGCGGCAGAGTCAACCTGGATAGAGGCGGCCCTGCTGAGCGCCAGCACCGAGCGGCTTACCCGCTTCATCCAGGGCACGTACATGAACGTCGTTGCGGATCTCAAGCACGAGATCCGCATCTTCACGGGTGTCAACGCGGCATGTTTCCTGCTCCTGTTGGTCGTGTCGTTCGCGAAGCCCGGCGCCGCGCGCCACCTGTTCTTTCCGGGCGTGCTGCTGTTGTGTTCGACATTGTTCTGCGCGTGGTTGTACGTGTTCTCGCAGAACTGGCTGCTCACGATCGTCGAAGGCAGCTACGTCGGCTTTGCGTACGCCGCGTACCTCGGCATCGCGTTCCTGTTCGTGTGCGACATCGCGTTCAATCGCGGCCGCGCGACCACGCGCATCGTGAATGCCGGCCTGGAATCGATCGGGTCGGTCGCAAGCCTGGTTCCCTGTTAGGCATTGTCACCCGTCTCCACGACCTCGACGTCCTTGCCCGTGCGGATCATCCGCTTCCCGAGCTTCGGAAAATCCGCGACGTCGTAGGGAAGATTCTCCCCCCCGATCAGATAGACCAGCTCGTCCGGCCCCGGATTCCGCAGCAGGTGCGCGACGGACGGCGTCGGGAATCCGATGAAGTCCCCCGGGCCCACCTCGTATTCCTCGTCGTCGATCAACGCGACGGCGCGCCCCGACAGCACGTAGATCCACTCTTCCTCATGCTGGTGCGAGTGATAGACGTATGACTCGCGGCCGGCCGGCACGCGGATGAAGTTCACCGCGGCGCGCTTGAGCCCGACGCTGCGCGAGACCTGCATGCCGATCATCTGCGAGGCCGGATTCCACGGATGCGCGAACTCCTGCGAGTGCGCGGCGATATCCGCGGCGCGCACGATATTGAGGCTGGGTTTGTCCATGGGCGCACTCTACAGATACAGGCGCGCCACCGAGTAGGCAACCATGCCGACCAGCATGCATCCCACGATGTGCCGCGAGAAGCACAGGAACACCGCCGCCGCCGCGGCGCCGACGAGCCGCGGGTTGAGCGATGACAGGTCGAGCGAACCGCCGGGGCCCTGCAGCAACACGTCCGGCGCAATGATGGCGGCGAGCGTGCACACGGGCGCGTAGCGCAGCGCCACTTCCGCGGTGTGCGAAAGACGGATGCGATTGCCGGCCACGAGGAAACAGGTGCGCGTGAAGATCGTCGATGCCGACAATCCGATCGTGACGAGCAGCAGCGTGATGAACGGAACCGTCTCGCTCACGACATGCCCTCCTGCGCCGGCGGCAGGCGCCAGCGATCCGCCAGCGTCGCCGCAACGATGCCCGCCATGGCGCCACAGAAGATGCCGAGCTTGAACGGCAGCGCGTGGGTGATCAGCGCGACCAGCGAAGCGACGATGAACCCGACGACGGCCGGCCGCGCGTTGAGCGCCGGGCCCACGAGCGCGATCAACGCGAGCGTCCCCGTGAACTCCATGCCCCACTCCGTCGGCACGTAGCTGCCCGCGACGACGCCGACGATGAAGAACACCTGCCAGGTGATGTAGTTCACGGCGCACATGCCCGCGAAGTACGAGTCGACGTGCTTTTCCGGAAGTAGTTTGTCCTGCGAGTTCCGCATGAACATGAGGAACGTGAAATCGGTCATGAAGAAGCCGAGCGCGAGCCGCCGGCGCAGCGGCAGGTGCGCGAAATACGGGCGCAGCGCGGCGCTGTAGATGACGAAACGCAGATTGGTGATGAAGCCGGTGGCCACCAGGACCCAGAGCGGTGCGCCCGCGATCATCAGCGGCAGGACGGCTAGTTGCGCCGACGCCGCGTACACGCTGAACGCCCAGGCGATGGCCCAACCCGCGGGTAAGCCGCCTTTCAGCATCGCGACACCCGCGATGACCGACCATGCGGCCGATCCCGGGATCGACGGCATGATCGCGCGCGTGCCGGCGCGGAACGCGGCGCGACGCTCGCGCGCGAGGCCGCTCACCAGCTGCCGGTGTTGGGCATCGACGCCCACGGTTCGCGTGGCGGAAGCGAGCCGTCCTTCTGCAGCAGTTCGATCGAGATGCCATCGGGAGAACGCACGAACGCCATGCGCCCGTCGCGCGGCGGCCGAAGAATCGTCACGCCGTGTTTCTGCAGCCGTTCGCAGGCCGCGTAGATGTCGTCGACGGCGTACGCGAGGTGGCCGAAGTTCCGCCCTCCGCCGTACGGCTCGGGTTCCCAGTTGTGCGTCAGCTCCACCTGCGCCGAGCTGTCGCCGGGCGCGGCGAGGAAGATGAGCGAAAACTTTCCCTTCGGGTAATCGTTGCGCTTGATGACTTCGAGGCCGAGCGCGTCGCAATAGAACTTGAGCGATGCGTCGACGTCGGTGATGCGCACCATGGTGTGCAGGTATTTCATTTCAGGCGCTCACGCGCCACTCATCACGGCGCCGAAGCGACGCCATCCGTGAGGCTTCGCGGTGGGTCTTCATGAAGGTTCAGAACATCTCGGAAGCGCCCGGGGGCTTCACGTCCACCTTCTTGCGCGACGGGATCCAGTCGCCCGTGATCATCGCCTCGTACGGCTGACCCGGGCCGACCATCGGATACACGCCGGCATCCGGATCGATGATCACCTCGAGGAACGCGGCGCCTTCGAACGCGAGGAACTCGGCGATCACCTGCGGAACGTCCGCCTTCCTGTCGAGGCGCACGGCGTACTTGTACCCGTCCGCCTGCGCGGCCTTGATGAAATCCTTGGTGTGCAGCGACTTCTCGGACGCGGAGAGTCGGCCCTTGTGGAACAGCTTCTGCCACTGCTTCACCATGCCGTCGCCGTTGTTGTTCAGCACGACGATCTTCACGGGCAGACCGTACGTGGTGACAGTCTCCATCTCGCCGATGTTCATGCGCACCGAGGCGTCGCCGTCGATGTCGATGACCAGCTTGCCCGGGTTCGCGAACTGCGCGCCGATCGCCGCCGGCAAACCAAAACCCATCGTGCCCATCGACCCCGACGTGAGCCACTGGCGCGGCCGCTTGAAATCGAAGTACTGCGCCGACCACATCTGGTGCTGTCCGACGCCGGTGGTGATGATCGCCTCGCCGCGCGTGATGCGATTGATCTCTTCGAGCACGTAGTAAGGCTGGATCTTCTCGCTGGCCCGGTCGTAGTTGAACGCGTAGGTCTTGCGCATGTCGTCGAGATACGCCAGCCACTTCGAGCGGTCGCGCTTGAAGCCCGCGCGGACGCCATGCGAGGTGAGCATCGACAGCGCCTCGGGCAGCATGCCGACGTGGCTCCACTGCACGCGCTTCACCTTGGTGATCTCGGCACGGTCGATGTCGAAGTGCGCGATGGCCTTGGCGCCGGGCGCGAACTTCGCGGGCGTGCCAGCGACGCGGTCGTCGAAGCGCGCACCGATGGCGATGAGGAAGTCGCAGTCGTCGACGGCGTAGTTCGCGAAGGCCGCGCCGTGCATGCCGAGCATGCGCATGGCAAGCCTGTTCGTGGTGTCGACGGCGCCGATGCCCATGAGCGTGGTGACCACGGGGATGTCGAAGGTCTCGGCGAACGCGCGCAGCTCGTCCGCCGCCCCGCCATTGATGACGCCGCCGCCCGCGTAGATGAGCGGACGCTGCGACTCGCCGAGCATCTCGAAGAAATGGTTCGCCTCGGTCGCGTCGATGATGTCGGTGCTCAGGGTCTCGAGGCGCTTGCGATAGCCCGGCATGGGCAAACTACCCGCGCCCTTGAATTCGCCCGTCCAGTTCTGCACGTCCTTCGGAATGTCGATGACCACCGGTCCCGGACGTCCCGTGCGCGCGATTTCGAACGCCGTGCGCACCGTGGCCTCCAGCTTCTCGCAGTCCGTGACGAGGAAGATGTGCTTCGCGACCGAACCCATGATTGACGGCACCGGCGCTTCCTGGAACGCGTCCGTGCCGATGGCGCTGCGCGGCACCTGGCCGCAGATGACGACCATCGGGATCGAGTCGGCCAGCGAATCGCGGATCGGAGTGACGGTGTTCGTGGCGCCCGGGCCCGAGGTGACGATGGCCACGCCGACCCGTCCGCTCGCACGCGCATAGCCCGCCGCCATGAAGCCCGCGCCCTGTTCGTTCGCCGGCACGATGAGCGGCATCTGCGATTCGCCCTTCTCCTTGCGCGCCTCGTTGAAGCAGAACACCGCGTCGTAGGTGGGCAGAATGGCGCCGCCCGAGTACCCGAAAATCGTGGTGACGCCTTCGTCCGCGAGAACCTGCACGATCATCTCCGCGCCGGTCATTTTCTGGCCCGCGAGCGGATGACGGATGGAGGGGCTCGCCGCCTTCGCAGGCGACGCCAAGTCACGGATTCTGGGGGGATTAGCCATGGGTGCGGCCGAGACTAGCAAATTGCGCCCGTGCATTGAACGGGTTCGCCGCAAACCGCTATTCTGGCTGCCGTGTCAGCCCGGCTTCAGCCAGCCCCGAACATGCGCCACATCATCGCCATTCACCTGCAGAACGAGGCCGGCGCACTCACGCGCGTCACCGGCCTCTTCTCGACCCGCGGCTACAACATCGAGTCGCTGTCGGTCGCCGCCACGGACGATCCGTCCGTCTCCCGTGTCACGCTGGTCACGAAGGGCGCGGATGGCGTGATCCTGCAGATCGTCAACCAGCTCAACAAGTTGATAGACGTGGTGGCGGTCGAGGACCTCACGCGCGGCGAGCACATCGAGCGCGAGCTCGTGGTGCTCAAGCTGCGCGTCGAGCCGCAGCTCATCGACTCCGTCCGCGGCTACGTCGTGCGCGCGGGTGGGCGGGTGCTCGAACCTTCGCCCGAGGGATTCGTCGTCGAGCTCACCGCGTCGGAGGCCGAGGTCAATCAGTTCGTGAGCGACCTCGGCGATCGCACCGACATCGTCGAAGTGGTTCGTTCGGGCGCGCTCGCCGTCGGGCGCAACGCGCGCGCGCTGCACGTCGTCCGGTGACCGTCGCTCGACGGGCCAGGATGGCCCTGTTCGCGCTGCTGTTCCTCGGCGCCACCGCCGCCCACGCCGCGGACGCACTCTCGGCCGGCACGTTCAAGAAGCTGGACGCGTACTTCGACGCGCTCCAGGGCCAGGGTCTCGCGAACGGCAGCATCGCGATCAGCGAGCGCGGCGAGGTCAAGTACCGGCGCGCCGTCGGATTCACGAAACTCACGCCCCCCATCGGCGAGCCGGCCGATCCCGGCACGCGCTACAAGATCGGCTCGGTCACCAAGCTCTTCACGGCAGTGCTCACGCTGCAGCTCGCGGAGAAGGCGAGCATCACGCTCGACAGCAAGCTGGCGGAGTTCTACCCGGATCTGCCGAACGCGCTGGACATCACGTACCGCGACCTGCTGATGCATCGCAGCGGTCTCGCCGACTACTCGAAGGCCGACGGCTTCGAGGAGTGGCGCCGGCAGCCCAGGTCCCATGCCGAACTGCTGGAGATCATCGGCGCCGGCGGCGCACGCTTCGCGCCGCGCGCGCGGGTGGAATACAGCAACTCGAACTATCTACTGCTCGGCTTCATCCTCGAGAAGATCTACGAGAAGCCATATCCGCAGATCGTCCGCCAGCAGGTCATCGACAAGCTGGGGCTCGGGCGCACGCTCTACGGCGTGCCTCCCGACGGTGAATCGCCCGTGTCGTACGAGTTCACGCCGGGCGGCTGGGTCGCCGACGAGCCGACGGATCCCGGGATCCACGGCGGCGCGGGCGGTTTGCTCTCGAACCCCGCGAATCTCGTGCGCTTCATGGACGCGCTGGCCGGCGGCCGCCTCCTGAGCGCCCACAGTCTCGCGTCGATGCGCGACCAGGCGGGCGGCAGCGGCATGGGCCTCTGGCCGTACCGGATCGCCGGACAGGGCGGATTCGGCCACGGCGGCGCCATCGAAGCCTTCCGCTCGTGCGTGATCCACTTCCCGGACAGGAAAATTTCGGTGGCCTACACCACGAACGCACCGGTGCTCGCGATGAGCGAGATCGTCGACGAAGCCATGGCGCTGGTGTTCGACGCGAAGCGCAAGCCGCCCACGTTCGTTCCGCAGACATTGACGGAAGCACAGCAGAAGCCGGTCACCGGCACCTGGCGATCCGCGAGCGGTACGCCGACGCGCATGACGTTCCGCGATTTCCGCCCGCCCGACTCGCCGCTCGTCCTCGACGTACTCGCCCGCCCCGGCGGGCCCGTCGTGAGCCTCCAGGGCGCGGAGCTCCCGCTCGTCGCGTACGGCGGCGGCGAATTCCTGGTGCCGAAGACGGGCTATCTACTGAGATTCGACGGCGACGAACTCGTCGTGCGAGGCCCCGACTACGCCTACTTCCTGAGGAGGGACGTCACGCCGGCAGGATGATGGAGGCGCCGGTCGTCTTGCGGCCCTCGAGGTCGCGATGCGCCTGCGCCGCGTCGGCGAGCGGGTAGCGCTGATTGATGTGCACTCGGATCACTTTTTTCTTCGCGGCCGCGAACGTCTCACGCGCCACGGCCTCGAGCTCGGCGCGCGTCGCCGTGTAATCGAACATGGTCGGCCGCGTCACGAAGAGCGAGCCGCGCTTCACGAGTTCCGCCAGCGAGAACGGTGGTACGGGTCCGGACGCGGCGCCGTACACGACCAGCAGGCCGCGCTTGCGCAGGCAGTCGAGCGACTCGGTGAACGTGTCCTTGCCGACCGCGTCGTAGACGACGTCCGCGCCGACGCCCTTCGTCAGCCTCTTCACCGTCGCGGCGATGTCGTCGCGGCCGCGCACCAGCGCGTGACGCGCGCCGTTCTTCCGCGCGAGCTTCGCTTTCTCCTCGCTGCCGACGACGCCGATGACCGTCGCGCCCAGCGCCTTGCCCCACTGGCAGAGCAGCAGCCCGACGCCACCCGCCGCGGCGTGCACGACGATGACCTCGCCCTGCGCGACCCGGTACGTGCGCCGCAGCAGATAGCAGGCCGTACCGCCCTTGAGCATGAGCACCGCCGCCTGCTCGTCGCTGACACCTGCCGGGATCTTCACGAGTTTCGCGGCGGGGACATTGCGCAGCCCGGCGTACGAGCCGGGCCGGTTGTGCACGTACGCGACGCGGTCGCCCACGCGCAGGCCGCGCACTTTCTTGCCCACCAGCGTGATGACCCCCGCCGCTTCGCGGCCGAGTCCCGCCGGCATTTCCTGCGGGTAGAGCCCGGAGCGGTCATACACGTCGATGTAGTTGAGGCCGATCGCGGTATGCCGGATCTGCGCTTCGTCGGGGGCCGGCACCGGCACCTCGACGTCTTCGAGGCGCAGGACTTCCGGACCGCCGGCTTCGTGGATACGGATCGCGCGGGCCATGGCATTCTCCAGTCGGGTAGCCAGCCTACCCGCGCGCGGGTCGCTGGCGCACTCCCCACGTCGAGGGATCAGGGCGTATAGCCGCGCTCGCCGTGCTCCGCGAGATCGAGGCCTTCCGTCTCCTTTTCCTCCGAGACACGCAGACCGAACACGGCGCCCAGGAGCTTGAGGATCACCCACGTCAGCGCGCCACACCACGCGAGCGCGGCGACCACCGCCAGCGCCTGCACGCCGAGCTGCGCGCCGATGTCCTGCTGCACGAGGAACCCGCTGCCGCCCAGGGACGCGGCCGCGAACACACCCGTCAGCAGTGTGCCGACCAGGCCGCCCACGCCGTGCACGGGCGACACGTCGAGCGAGTCGTCGATGTGCAGCTTGCGTTTCAGCAGTTGCGTGGCGAAGAAGCAGACCGTGCCGGCGGTGAGACCGATCACCACCGCGCCGAGAGGGCCGACGAACCCGGAGGCCGGCGTGATCGTCCCGAGGCCCGCGACGACGCCCGTCACCACGCCGAGCATCGAAGGCTTACCGTACTTCTTCCATTCGATGAACATCCAGGCGAGCGCGCCGGCCGACGCGCCCATGTGAGTCGTGAGCATCGCCATCCCCGCGGAGCCGTTCGCGGCCAGCGCGCTGCCCGCGTTGAAGCCGAACCAGCCCACCCACAGCATGCCCGCGCCGGTCACGGTGATCGGCAGGTTGTGAGGCACCATCTGCGTATGCGGAAACCCGCGGCGCGCGCCCAGCACGAGCGCGCAAACCAGCGCGGACACGCCGGCGCTCACGTGCACGACGATGCCACCCGCGAAGTCCATCGCGCCGAGTCTGGCGAGCCATCCGCCGCCCCACACCCAGTGCGCGAGCGGCACATAGACGAGCAGGAGCCAGAGCACCGCGAAGCCGAGCACCGCCGCGAAGCGCATGCGTTCGGCGAAACCGCCGATGACGAGCGCGGGCGTGATGATCGCGAACGTCATCTGGAACATGAAGAACACGGTTTCCGGGATCGTGCCGCTGAGCGCGTCGCGCGAGACCCCCAGCAGGAACGCCTTGTCGAGACTGCCGATGAAGGGCTGCGCGTCACCCCCGTCGGAGAAGGTCAGCGAGTAGCCGACCGCGAGCCACACGAGCGAGACGACGCCGGTGATCGCGAAGCACTGCATGAGGATGGAGAGCACGTTCTTCGCACGGACCAGTCCGGCGTAGAAAAGCGCGAGACCCGGCAGCGTCATGAAGAGAACCAGCGCCGTGGCCGCAATGATCCAGGCGGTGTCGCCCGTGTCGGCGGCCGCTGGCGCCGCGCCTTGCGCGAACGAAATCAATGGACACAGGAGCAGGCCGAGCGCCGCCGGCGCCCGGTAGTCAGAACTTTTCATTTTTTCGAACCCCTCTCGTCAGCGGCCCGCGCCGCACTCTCAACGTCGGCCCGCTCGCTATCCCCAGGCCGTCCGGTGGCTGAAAGTCACTCTTGTAATCAGGCGGCCCGCCTCCGGAAGAGAGGCGGGCCGCCGTTCATGCAGCTGGAGATCTTCTGCCGGGCCTTACAGGGCAGAGTTGTCCGTCTCACCCGTCCGGATGCGGATGACACGATCGATGTCGGTGATGAAGATCTTGCCGTCGCCCACCTTGCCGGTCTTGGCGGCCTTGAGGATGGCTTCGACGACTTGATCGACGAGATCACTGCGAACGGCTACTTCGATCTTGGTCTTGGGTACGAAGTCGACGACGTATTCGGCGCCGCGATACAGCTCGGTGTGACCGCGCTGGCGACCGAAACCCTTGACCTCCGTCACCGTCATACCGGACACGCCAATCTCGGACAGCGCCGCACGGACGTCGTCGAGCTTGAAAGGCTTGATGATGGCGGTGACCAATTTCATTTCTTATCTCCCAGTTCTTGAGTGCCAGTTCGAACGCCGACATCGGCGAGCCTCAGTGGCAGTGCAGTTTGCGTGCCAGTATCCGGAAAGCCCATTAACGCGGCAATTTCACTTCGGGGCCGGCGGGCGGGGAAATCTCCGGCACCACTTTAGCGCGCTTGTTCATGCCTCGCCCAAGAATGGTGCGGCTGGGTGCGATCGGGGATTGGCCCCAAACGGCCGTTTGGGGCCAATCCCCTCTCTTAACTAGAGAGTCACCACGATCTTCCCCACGAACTGGCCCGAGCGCAGCTGCTCGACCGCGGCACCATACTCGCCGAGCGAATACACGCGGTCGACGACCGGCTTCACCTTGTTCCGCGTCATGAACGCCTGGAGATCCTTGAGCTGGTTGCGGGAGCCCACGAGGATGCCGACGACGTGCGCCGCCTTGTCCAGCACCCCCAGGGCCGACAGCTCGCCGCCGTAACCCGTGATGCCCCCGACGATCGAGATCGTTCCGCCGAGTGCGACCGCCTCGAGTGATTGCTGGAGCGTGCCCAGGCCGCCGACTTCGACGACGAGATCCGCGCCGTGTCCACCCGTGAGCTCGGCCACCTTCTTGCCCCACGCGGGCGTCGTGCGGTAGTTGATCGTGTGCGTCGCGCCGAGCGCCCGCGCGCGCCCGAGCTTCTCGTCGGAACTGCTGGTGACGATGACCGTGGCGCCCGCGGCGTGCGCGATCTGCAATGCGAAGGTCGAGACGCCGCCGGTACCCTGCACCAACACTATCTTCTTCGGCGCCGCGCGGCCCTGGATCATCACCGCGCTCCATGCGGTGAGTCCGGCCGTCGGCAATGTCGCGGCGTCGACGTCGCTCCAGCCCGAGGGGATGCGCACCAGCGCGGTCTCGTCGAGCACGACGTACTCGCCGAACACGCCGTTCGTGCTCGACCCGACGGCGTCGCGCAGATTCCCGGGCTTCGGCGGGTAGTCCGGGTAGTCGTTGAAGTACATGCTCGTCACGCGGTCGCCGACCTTGAACTCCTTCGCGGCGGCGCCGAGCGCGACGACGATACCCGCGCCGTCGGACGCCGCGATCATGCCGGAGCGGTCGCGACCGCCCGGCGCCAAGTTCTCGATCTCGCCGCGGTTGAGCGCCACCGCGCGCATGCGCACGAGCACCTGGCCCGCGGCCGGCGCCGGCATCGGCGCCTCGACGAGCTGCAGCCGGTAGCCGTTCCCGGTCTTCTGGTAGACGACGTTGCGGGTGATGTCCGGAATCTCGGCGCGCGCGGCGGCCGCGGCGGCGCAGAGCACGATGAGGGCGAGGCGTGCAATCATGCCGCGATCATGACAATGCCGGAGCGAGTCGTCATCGTCGGCGCTGGCCAGGCCGCCGCGCAGGCCGTGGAAGTGCTGCGCAAGCGCGGGCACACGGGGCGGATCACGCTGATAGGCGACGAGAATCTGCTGCCTTACCAGCGGCCCCCGTTGTCGAAGAAGTATCTCGCGGGCAGCCTCGATCGCGATCGATTGCCGTTCCGCCACGCGGCTCACTATCTCGACCACGGCGTCGACACCCGGCTCGGCTTCGCGGCCGTCCGCATCGATCGCGCGGCGCGGCGCGTGGAGGTCGCGGACGGCAGCGCGATCGACTACGACGCGCTGCTGCTCGCGACGGGATCGCGTGCACGGATGATTTCACTGCCCGGCGCCGAGCTCGCCGGTGTCTACACGCTGCGCACGGTCGCGGACGTGGATCGCTTGCGCGCGGAGCTGGTGTCCGGCCGGCGCGCGGTGATCGTCGGCGGCGGATACATCGGACTGGAAGTGGCGGCGACCTGCCGTGAAGCCGGGATCCACGTGACGGTGCTCGAAGCGGCGGACCGCGTGATGGCGCGCGTGGTGTCGCCCGAGGTCTCGAGGTTCTACGAGGCGGAGCATGCGCGGCGCGGTGTCGACGTGCGCTGCGGAGTCCGGCTGGCGGGTTTCATCGGACGGCAAGCGGAGCCGCCCAACGAGCGCATCGCGTCCGTCCGCTTCTCCGACGGCAGCGAAATTCCCGCCGACTTCGTGCTCGTCGGGATCGGCGTCACGCCCGCGGACGCGCTCGCGCGCGACTCCGGCCTCGACTGCGACGACGGCATCGTCGTCGACGAGCACTGCCGCACATCCGATCCGCACATCTGGGCGGCGGGAGATTGCACGAGGCATCCGAGCATCCACTACGGGCGGCGCGTGCGCCTGGAGTCCGTGGATCATGCCTTCGAGCAGGGTGCGAGCGCGGCGCTCAACCTGCTCGGACTAACCACTCCGCACGACAAGGTGCCGTGGTTCTGGTCCGATCAGTTCGACCTCAAGATGGTGATCATCGGGCTCGCGCAGGGTCACGACCGGGTCGTCGTGCGCGGCGGCGCCGCGGAGCGCACGTTCAGCGTCTGTTATCTCAAGGCCGGCGAGCTCATCGCGGTCGAAACCGTGAACCACACGAAGGACCAGATGGCCGCGCGCAAGCTGATCCCGGCGCGGGCTCGGCCGGATCCGCTCAAGCTCGCGGACCCGGCTGTGTCGCTCAGGGATGCCGTGTAGCCGCGCGGATCACCCCGCAACCGACAGCGCCACGGGGGTTGCAATCCAAACTACAGATGTCGTAGAGTCGACCACAGCTGTAGTCTCGGAGGCATGATGGCCGAACCCAAGTTGAGCGCGCTCGAGCTTCGCATCATGAACGAGTTCTGGAGCCGCGGCGCGCGCTCGATCCGCGAGATCCACGAGTCCGTCGTCAAGCGCGACCGGCCCGCCTACACCACCGTGCAGACGATGGTGTACCGGCTGGAGGCGAAGGGCGCGCTGCGCCGCACTCGGAAGATCGGCAACGCACACATCTTCGAGGCCACGACCTCACGCGCCTCGGTCCAGACGCGGCTCCTCAAGGAGTTGTTAGGCCTTTTCGGCGGGAGCGCGCAACCGCTGATGGTGCACCTCGTCGAGACCGGCAAGGTCACGCGGGAGGACATCGACGGCGCGATGGAGCTGCTGCGGACGCACCGCGCGAACGGCAAGGACGACACCGAATGATCGGCGCCGTGTTCGACCACCTGTGGCAGTCGACGCTTTTCTGCGTCGCGGTGTGGTTGATCACGCTCACGTTGCGGCACAACGGCGCCGCCATCCGGCACCAGCTGTGGATGCTGGCCTCGCTCAAGTTCCTCGTCCCCTTTTCGGCGCTGTACACGGTCGGCGTCGAGGCCGGACTCCCGTCCCCCGTGGACATCCGGCCGACTTTCATCAGCACGGCGATGCAGGCCGCGTCGCCGGTGATGTCGCCGTTGACGCCCGGCCCCGCGGGTGAGACGGCGGCCTGGGGCTATCTGCTCGCGGTCATCTGGCTCGCGGGGGTCGCGTTCCTCGCGCTGCGGTGGCTGCGCGGCTGGCGCGCGGCGAACTCGCTCACCCGGGCAACGCGGCCGGCGCCGGACTCACCAGCGGATGTGCGCGTGACGGACGCGGATGTCGAACCGTCCGTCGCGCGCGTATTCCATCCGGTGGTGTTGTTGCCGGCCGCGTTGCTCAGGAGGCTCACGGCGTCCCAACTGCACGCCGTGCTCGCCCACGAGCAAGAGCACATCGCGCGCAACGACAACTTGAAGGCTCATCTGCACCGGCTCGTCGAGACGCTGTTCTGGTTCCATCCGCTCGTCTGGTGGGTGGGCGCCAGACTGCTCGAGGAGCGGGAGCGCGCCTGCGACGAGGCCGTGCTCGACCGGGGACACGATCCGGGCGAGTACGCCGCGGGCATCCTCGCGGTGTGCCGCCACTGTTGTGCCACGACGCGGCCGACCCAGGCCATGTCGGCAGTGTCGGGGGACCTGACGGCGCGGATTCGTCACATCCTCAATGCGGCACCACCGACCGCCATGGGCCTCGTGAAGTCCCTGGCGCTCACGGCCTGCGTCGCCTTCAGCGCCACCGCGCCGCTGCTCGCGGGCGTCGTGGACGGCGGCGCTCAGCGGCTCCAGGTTTCGAGCCGCAATGCGCGCCTGCTCGACGCCGCGGTCGTCCAAGTCAGCGCGACCGCCTCCCCGCACGAACCTCGTTACATCGGCGCCGAGCCGCATGCGCTCATCGTGCGCAACAGCTCGCTGCGTGAACTGGTCGCCTACGCGTACGACGTGCGCCCGGTGGAAGTCACCGGCGGCGGCGCCTGGCTCGACGACCGCCGCTACGACATCCGCGCGGAGATCGAGGACGCCATCGACGATCCCGACGATCTCGATCCTCTCGCGCTGCGCGGACTCGTCAACAAACTACTCGCGTCGCGCTTCGACCTGGACATCCAGGTCCACGACAGAACCTCGATCTCCCGGTAACGCCGTGCTCTCCGCGCTCGGCGATCATCTCTGGCAGTCGTTGTTCACGCTCTGTCTACTACAACTGTGTGTAATCGCGAGCCGGCGCAACTCGGCGAGCGTCCGGCTCGCGATGTGGCGGATCGCGGCATTCAAATTCGCGCTCCCTTACCAGCTCGCGGTGTGGGCCGGAGAGTGGCTCGGCTTCCCGGTGAGGTTCCGCTCGGAGCACGCGCCGCCGGGCCTAGTGTCGGCGATCGATTCCTGGACCGAGTGGCTCGCGCCGCTGCAAACGCAGGGCGTCGACGGGTTCGCCCTGTCAGCCTGCCTGTTCTTTCTGCTCGTCGCGACGCTGAGTTGCGCGCGGCTCGTGGCCGAGCGTTTGCGGCTCGCGCGCTGGCAGACGGCGCGCGAGCGCATTCGCGTGGAGCGCGATCCGGACGACACTGCGCCCGGCCTCGGCTTCTGGCGCGGTCTCGTCTTCACCGCGCTGGCGTTCTTCGTCATCGGCGCGCCCGTGCTCGCGGGGGCCGTTCGCGATCGCGAGGATCGTTACGCGCAGCTCGTCGCCGACGCCCGGGCGCTGCGCACGGCCGACATCCGGATGAAGCCCGCGGCGCCCGGCATGGGCGGGCGCGTGCGCGTGTCCGCCGACGCGGACGGCATCACGATCCGCAACGCGACGATCCGCGACCTGGCCGGCATCGCCTACGGCGTCAATCGCTTCTTCGTGCGCGGCGACCATTTCATCGAAGAGGGCGAAGAAGACTGGCTGACCGGCGCGCGCTACGACCTGCGCATCGCGGGCCGGATCCGGGATCCCCAGCGCTTCGATACGTATGCGCTGCGCGCGCCCGTGACGAAGTGGCTCGCCGAGCGCCACGGCCTCGAGATCTACGTGAACAGTGAATGCCAGCCGCCCTGCGGGCGGTATGGCGTGGCGATGCCCGATGTACCCCTGTGAACCCAAGGAGACGACATGAAACGACTGGCGAAGATGTCTGGTGTGATGCTCGGCCTGCTCGGCGCGGCCGTGCTGGCGCTGGCGGGCGCCCCCTCGCCCGCGCGCCTGCAGATGAACGGCTTCCTCGCCGCGTTCAACACGGGCGACCGCGCGAAGATCGAGGCATTCGGGCGCGACCACATGCCGCCCGACTTCCTCCGGGCGGCGGTCCTCGACGACACGATGAAGATGTTCGAATCGAGCGGCGGACTCGACGTCATCAAGGTCGAGGAGGCGAACCCCCACGCGCTCAAGGGCCAGGTGCGCGAGCGCAAGACGTCGAACGTCCTGCAACTCACCGTCCAGGTGGATCCGGAAGAGCCGGCGCGGATCACCGTCATCGGATTCACGGGCGGTCCCGAACTCGTGAAGGAAACGAAGTGACCGGTGCACGGGCGATCGGCTGATCGCTGGCTCGCGTCGCGGCCGCCGATGAGATCGAGCGGACCGCGACGCGCGTCCCGAAGAGCAGAGCCGACGGGCGGGAATTCTCCTCAGTTCTCGCAGGCTTCGCACGCGTCGCCGTTGCCGTGTCAGCTCTCATCGCGTCTCCTGTGCCGGCTTCGACCAGGCCGTTTTCTGGAGAGGTGAGCGAGCCGCACCGGACGCGAATCTTCGGCCTGCCGCCGGCACACTCCATCCGGTTCTCTCCTGGCTTGCCGTTCGGACGCTTCGTGTCCGGTTTTCCTGCGGATCTGCGTCCGCAGTGACGATCAAGGACTCGATCGGGGAACCTTTCCGACGGGAAGGTCCCACTCACCGCATTCCCTATTCATCGCGCTTGCGCGCGAACCGATGCGCGATGGGACATCGTGCTTCGTGATGATCGTCTGTCAACGGTAGCCGGGTGAATGATGAGAAAGTTTTTGAAGTGGACGGGGATCGTCGCGGCGGGAATCGTGGCGCTCGCGCTGCTGGCGATCCTCTGGATATTCATCGCGTCGGGTCGCGAGCTGGGCGCGAAGCACACCGTGGCGCGGGGCGCGATGCTCACGATCCCCACGGACGCCGCGTCGATCGTGGAAGGCGAACGTCTCGCGAGGATATCGGGCTGTCTGCATTGCCATGGCGACGCGCTCGGCGGACAGATGGTCCACGACTTCCCGAACATCGCGCGCTTCGTCGCGCCGAACATCAGTGGTTCGCTGCAGGACCATGACGACGCGCAGCTCGAAGCCCTCATCCGTCACGGCGTGAAGTTCGACGGCACCGGCATGCTGTTCATGCCCGCAGAGATGTATCGCCACAAGCGCGACGAAGACGTCGCGAAGATCATTGCCTACCTGCGCACCGTGCCGCGCGCCGACGGCGTCGGCGAGCAGACGCTCATCCGCCCGATCGGCCGCTTCCTGCTCGCACAGGGCATCTTCAAGACGGGGCCGCGCGCGATCGAGACGCTGCCGGCGCCCGTGAAGACGTTCGACGCCGCCGACCCCGTGAGCCACGGGAAACATCTCGTGATGAACCTGTGTTCGGAGTGCCACGCGCAAACGCTCGAAGGCATCCCGATGGCGAATTCGCCGCCGCTGTCCGTCGCGAAGGCGTATTCATCGGAGCAGTTCGAGCGGCTGATGCGCGACGGCACCGGCATGGGCGACCGGACGTTCGCGCTCATGACGCCGACGTCGAAGGCGCGGTTCTCGTGGCTGACCGCCGCGGAAGTGGATGCGATCTACGCCTTCCTGCAAGCGCGGAGCCAGGCTGCGGGCGCGACGGCAATCGCATCGAGATCCCGCCGAACCCGCGTGTCGCGGTGAACGACTCCGACGCGCACTTCGCGTCGCTGCGCGTTTGCCAGAGGAGCGCGCGGCGTAATCCGCAGATCGCGGAAATGACCGATGGTGTGGGGGCCGATCCACAGCGCCACGCCGCCGCGCGCCGTGGCGCCGGACTTCACGTCCTGCACGACGAGCGCCGGCTGCGGCGCTCCGTGCACGAACAACCGCGCCTCCGTGCCCTCGACCTCGATGCGGATGCGCGTCCACGTGTTCATCTCGAGATCGACGTACGACTCGTAGACGCCGGGCGTTTCCTTGCGTAGTCGCGACCAGGTCCAGTCGGGATGCGAGATGTACTGCGTCGAGTGATTGCGGCGGAGCTGGTCCGCATCGCGCCCGTTGCGCGGACGCAGGTAGAACGCGTCGTAGGTCTGCAGATCCTTCTGCACGCGGAAGGCGATGCCGACGAAACCGCGCGCCGCGGCATCCGCGCCCGGTTCGATGTCTCCGGACACTTCGACTTCGATGACGCCGTCACCGAATTCAGTGCCGTCCAGGAGGACGAGCTCCTCGACGTTGCCACCGCCCGCGACCGCGCGCGCGGCGCTCACGTCCGCCCGCGGATCCGCGAGCACGCGGATACCTTTCTTTCCCGACAGCGTCGCCGGGGTGACCACGACGTTGTGGGGAGTGAGGCCTTCGGTGCCGACGAGCGGAAAATGCCGGGCGTCGGCCAGCGCCGAGGTGGCAAGGATCAGGGTGGCGATCGCAGAGATAGATCCGGTCGTGGCCAGGCGGTTCATGCAGGGCTCCTCGTACGGTACATGACCGGGACCGGGCGGCGTCCCGGTTTATTTCGGCGGGAAGACCTTCAGGAGAGAACGACCAGCAGATCCTTCGCGTCCACCTGCTGTCCCGGCTTCACGAGCACTTCCGCGACGGTGCCTTCGACCTCCGCCCGTACACTCGTCTCCATCTTCATGGCTTCCATCGTGAGCAGCAGCTCGCCCTTCTGCACCTTCTTGCCGACCTGCGCCTTCACGGTCGCGATCGCGCCCGGCATCGGGGCGCCGACGTGCTTCGAGTTGCCCTGCTCCATCTTCCGCTGTGGCGGCCGCTTCGCGACCTGCGAGCGGTCGGCCACCACGATCGAGCGCGGCTGGCCGTTGAGTTCGAAGAACACCTGGCGCGTACCGTCGTCCCGCACCTCGGACACCGCGACGAAACGCACGATGAGCGTCTTGCCCCGCTCGATGTCGACGCTGACTTCGTCGCCCGGGTCCATGCCATAAAAGAACACCGGCGTCGGCAGGATCGCGCAGTCACCGAATGCCGCGCGATCTTTCGCGTAATCCAGAAACACCTTCGGGTACATGAGATACGACGCGAACTGCGTGTCGGTCGCGGGCCGTCCCAGCTTCTCGTCGAGCGTCTTGCGTTCCCCGGCGAGATCGAGCGGCGCCATCGTGGCGCCAGGCCGGTCTGCCAGCGGCTGCTGTCCCTTGAGCACCTTTTTCTGGATGCCTTCGGGCCAACCGCCTTCGGGACGGCCGAGGTCGCCGCGCATCATCTGCACGACGCTCTCCGGGAACGCCACTTCGAACCCGGGGTCGAGCACCTGCTCGCGCGTGAGTCCGGACGACACCATCATGATCGCCAGGTCGCCCACGACCTTCGACGACGGCGTCACCTTCACGATGTTGCCGAACATCTGGTTCACGTCCGCGTACGCCTGCGACACCTCGGGCCAGCGCGAATCGTCGAGACCGACGCCGCGCGCCTGCTCCTTGAGATTCGTGTACTGCCCGCCCGGCATCGCGTGCACGTAGACCTCGGACGCGCCGGCGCGCATGTCGCTCTCGAACGCGAGATAGTTCTTGCGCACCTGCTCCCAGTACATCGAGATGGCGCGGATGGCGGCAGGATCGATCCCGGGATCGCGTGCGCTGAACCTGAGCGCCTCGGTGATGGACCCGAGGTTCGGCTGCGAGGTGAAGCCCGACATGGCGTCCACCGCGCCGTCGACGGCGTCGCAGCCCGCGGCCACGGCCGCGAGCACGGAGGCTGCCGCGATACCCGAGGTGTCATGAGTGTGGAAGTGCACGGGTAGTTTGAGCTCGTCCTTCAGCGCCTTCACGAGCGTGTACGCGGCGTTCGGCTGGCACAGACCGGCCATGTCCTTGATGCCCAGGATGTGCGTGCCCGCGGCCTTCAGCTTGCGGCCCATCTCGAGGTAGTAGTCGAGCGTGTACTTCGTTTCCTTGGGCGAGGAGAGATTGCCCGAGTAGCAGATCGCCGCTTCGCACAGCTTGCCGGTCTCGAGCACGGCGTCGATGGCGACGCGCATGTTGTCGACCCAGTTGAGCGAATCGAACACGCGGAACAAGTCGATGCCGGACGCCGCAGCCTGCTTCACGAAGGCTTTCACCACGTTGTCCGGGTAGTTCGTGTAGCCCACGGCGTTCGACGAGCGCAGCAGCATCTGCAGCAGCAGGTTCGGCATCAGCGCGCGGAACTGCTCGAGGCGCGCCCAGGGATCTTCCTTGAGGAAGCGCATCGCGACGTCGAACGTGGCGCCGCCCCAGCACTCCACCGAGAAGAGCTGCGGCAGCATGTGTGCGTAGAACGGCGCGATCGCCGTCATGTCCGACTGGCGCATGCGCGTGGCGAGCAGGGACTGATGCGCATCGCGCATCGTCGTGTCGGTGATCAGCACCTTTTCCTGGCTCATCATCCACGCCGCGAAGCCCTTCGCGCCGAGCTCGTCGAGCTTCTGCTTCGTGCCGGCCGGCGGCTCCTTCGCCACGTTGAACTTCGGCAGGCGCGCGAGCGCCATCTGTTTGGGCCGGACGCGCCCTTTCACCTCGGGGTTGCCGTTGACGACGACGTCGCCGATGAAGGAAAGGATGCGCGTGGCGCGATCCTTCTTCTTCTCCCACTTGAACAGCTCGGGCGTCTCGTCGATGAACTTCGTCGTGTACTCGGCGTTCGCGAACTTCGGGTGCGTGATGACCTGGTCGAGGAACCGCAGGTTCGTCGCGACGCCGCGGATGCGGAACTCCCACAGCGCGCGGTGCATGCGCGCGATCGCCTCGGTCGGGTTCGGCGCCCAGGCCGTGACCTTCACGAGCATCGAATCGTAAGAACGCGTGAGGATGGCGCCAGAGTACGCGGTGCCGGCGTCGAGGCGGATGCCGAACCCCGCGGGCGAACGGTACGCCGTGATCTTGCCGTAGTCCGGCGCGAAGCCGTTCTCGGGATCTTCCGTGGTCACCCGACACTGCAGCGCATGCGCGGTGAGGTGGATGCCGTCCTGCGCCGGGACGCCGCTGGCTTCGTCGCCGATGCGCGCGCCGTCCGCGATGCGAATCTGCGCCTTCACGAGGTCGATGCCCGTGACGGCCTCCGTGACCGTGTGCTCGACCTGGATACGCGGGTTCACCTCGATGAAGTAGAACTTGCCCGTGTCCGCGTCCTGCAGGAACTCGACGGTGCCGGCGTTGCGGTAGTTGACGGCCTTGCCGATCTGCAGCGCGTAGCCGCAGAGCTCCGCGCGTTGCTCATCGGTGAGGAATGCAGCGGGGGCGCGTTCCACCACTTTCTGGTTGCGTCGCTGCACCGTGCAATCGCGTTCGAAGAGATGCACGAGGTTGCCGTGCGTGTCGCCCAGGATCTGCACCTCGATGTGCCGCGCCTTGCGCACCAGCTTCTCGAGATAGACCTCGTCGTTGCCGAAGCCGGCTTTCGCCTCGCGGCGCGCGACCGGGAGCAGCTCGGCGAGCTGCGCATCGTTCTCGATGACGCGCATGCCGCGGCCGCCACCGCCCCAGCTCGCCTTCAGCATCACCGGGTAGCCGACCTCGGCCGCCTGGCGCTTGCAGGTCTCGATGTCGGCCGGCAGGGGTGGAGTCGCCGGCATCACCGGGACCTTCGCCTTCGTCGCGAGATTGCGCGCGGCTACCTTGTTGCCGAGGTCCCGCATGATGTCGGGCGTGGGGCCGACGAAGATGATGCCTTCGCGATTGCAGGCCTCGACGAATTCCGGGTTCTCGGACAGGAAGCCGTAGCCCGGATGGATCGCGTCCGCCTTAGCCTCGACCGCGATGCGCAGGATGTCCTCGATGTCGAGATACGCATCGACCGGCGCCTTGCCGCGCCCGACGAGGTAGGCTTCGTCGGCCTTGGTCCGGTGCAGCGAGAACCGGTCTTCCTGCGAGTAGATGGCGATCGTGCGGATGCCGAGTTCGTTCGCGGCCCGCATCACGCGGATGGAGATCTCCCCGCGATTCGCGATGAGCAGGCTGCGGATTCGATTCAGCATGTGGGGCTTCTTTATTATCCTCGGGGACGCGCGAATTCTAGCGAATGCGGGGCGCGGCACCGGCGTCAATTTCGGTGCCGAAAACGGTCACCTGCCCATCGGTTGTGCGGAGGAAAGAGAATGTTCGCAATCGCGATTCACGGCGGTGCGGGGACGTTGCCCCGGTCGGAGACGACCCCGGAGCAGCAGGCGCTCTATCACGCGGGATTGAACGCCGCGCTCGATGCCGGCTACGCCGTGCTCGAACGCGGCGGCACGAGCCTGGACGCCGCGCAGGCGGCAGTGGTGGTGCTCGAAGACGACCCCTTGTTCAATGCGGGACGCGGCGCGGTCCTGACGCGCGACGGCGTCGCCGAGCTCGACGCGTCGATCATGGACGGGCGGACGCAGGCGGCGGGTGCCGTCACCGGCCTCAGGCACATCCGCAATCCCATCGTGCTCGCCCGCGCGGTGATGGACCGCTCTCCCCACGTGATGCTCGTCGGCTCCGGCGCCGAGGAGTTCGCGCGCGGACAAGGCATCGAGCCCGTGAGCAACGAATACTTCCGAACGCCGATCCGTCAGTCGCAGCTGCACCGGCTGCTCGCGGGTTCGGTCGAGAAGCAGAACGACCTCGTTGCGTTCGGGACGGTCGGCGCGGTCGCGCTCGATGCGCACGGCAACGTCGCCGCGGCCACCTCCACCGGGGGCATGACGGGCAAGCGCTGGGGCCGCGTCGGCGACTCGCCGATCGTGGGCGCGGGCACGTATGCGAGCAACGCGGGCTGCGCGGTCTCGGCCACCGGCCACGGCGAATACTTCATCCGGACGGTGCTCGCGCACGACATCTCGGCGCAGGTCGAGTACCTGAAGATCCCGCTGGCCCAGGCGACGGCCAACGTGCTCGCCAAGATGAAGGCGCTGGGCGGCAACGGCGGCGTCGTGGCGATCGACCCGCAGGGCGAGATCGCGCTCGACTTCAACAGTGAAGGAATGTTCCGCGGAGTCCGCAGCTCGGCGGGCCGGAACGAGGTGGCTATCTACCGGTGACGGAACTCCGCGGCGCGGGGCGGCGTCTGCGAAGAGCCGCGCGCTAACTCCCGGCGGCCTCGCGCAGCGGCAGGATGGTGTTCGACGTCGCGTCGGGCCGGCTCGGCGCGTGTTCCGCGCAGACGAACTGGTCGCGGCCCTGGTTCTTGGCGGCGTACAGCGCTTCGTCCGCGAGCGCGACGGCGGCGTCGTGCGAGGCCATGCGGTAGGCATCGACCGAGACCACGCCGACGCTCACGGTGACGTAAGGCTGCGCCGCCGATTTGGCGTGCGGGATGCGCAGGTCGCGCACGGCCGTCAGCAGGCTGCGCGAGATGCTCTCGCCGTAGGCCCTGTCGGCGCCATACAGCACGGCGACCAGCTCCTCGCCACCGTAGCGCGCGACGAAGTCCAGCGGGCGGCGACGCGCGGCATCGCGCAACGCGCTCGACACGCGGCGCAGGCATTCGTCGCCCGCGATGTGGCCGTAGTGGTCGTTGTAGGGTTTGAAGCAGTCGATGTCGATCATGATGACCGACACCGTCTGGCGGTCGCGTTGCGCCTGCTGCCAGACGCGGCGGATCTGGTCCTCGAACGCGGCGCGGTTGAGCAGCGTCGTGAGGCCGTCGTGAGTCGCGACCTCCGTGAGCTGGCGGTGCTCGAGGAAGGCCGTGCGATTCGCATGCTCGAGCGCGTAGGAACCCGCAAGCCCGATGAGGTTCGCGACGAACAGCAGCGCCATGAGATAGGTGGCGGTCGCGCCGGGCATCGTGTCGGCGATGTAGGCCACGACCAGCGCGCAGAACACGATGAGGTTCGCGCGCGTGGCGGCGCGGAAGCGCAGCCCCACCATGAAGCAGAAGAAGAACGACGCGAGCAGCAGGCGCGCGCCAACCAGCGGCACTTCGGCCGGCGGTGAGAACGCGGACATGATCACGGTGCCGATGCCGAATGCCGGCGCGATGATCGATATGCCGAGCTCGTACCAGCGCTGGTAAAAGCGCTCCGAAGTGAGCACCAGCATGGTGATCACGCAGGGGACGTGCAGGCCGAAACGCACGATGTTCGTGATGCGCGAATGCTCTGCCGACAGCACGAAATGATCGACCACCGCGAAGCCGATGACGGTGCAGGCGGAGAGCCAGATGGCCAGGCGGTTCCAGACGTGGAGCTTGGTCAGCTGCTCGCTGCGGAACTCGGTTTCGAGAGGTTCGGGAAAGCGCAGGAAGCGGAAGCCCTGCGCGAGGAGACGCGCCGCATCCGACGTTACTGGCACTTTCACGGGGGACATACGCAGCGGCCTGGGGCTCCCGAAACCTAGGTGCTTTGTATGTGTTCAGCCGTCACGGCGCAAGCCGCGACGACGCGCGGCGGTCAGCGCTGCGCCGGATCCGTCGGGGAGTGGTGGGCCGGGTTCTTCACGCGCGTACGCCACACTTCATAGGGGCTCCACGCCGCCTTGCGCGGTTCGATCGCGGCGTCACGGGATTTGACGGGCGCGATGCCGTCTTCGTTGGCCGCGGAGGTCACCGCCAACTCGAGCATGACGTGCTCGCTCTGATTCTTGGTTTTCATGATTCCCTGGACTCTGTGGACCGTTCGGTCTTCTTGGCAGGGATTCTAGTACGGCGATTGTTAAAAAATAGTGTTATCGAACAAGATTTTAGGGATATGTCAAGAGTTAGAACCACGTCACAGTTTTCAGCCGCGCTCGTAGTTCGCGAGGTACTCCTCGAAGGACAGGCGGTCGGCCGCCTCGACGGCCGCCTGGGCCTCCAGGGACTCCTCGGCCGCCGCTTTGAACTCCGCCAGGCGGCCCTCGTTGGGTGCCTCGAGGGCCAGGAAATACTCCTTGTGGAGCCTCGACATGCGCAAAGCGAGGTCGAAAAAGGATTCGTCGGTCCGTTCCAGCTCCGCGAGCATGCGGGCTGAGGGGGTCCGCGAAACGTCGTCGATCTTCGCGGCCTGCACCGCCAGCGCCGCCGTGTACGGCCGGGCCGGGTCGGTCCCGTCCAGGAGCTCGGCGATGCCCTCCATGGAGTCGACCAGTTCCCGCGCCCAGGCCTGCATCGGGAACTCCCGCCCCTCGCGCTGGAGCATCAGGCCCGGCTCCCGGCCGCGCCGGGCAACCGTCACGTGGTTCGCGTCGAGCACGTCCTGTTCCGAGGCGTCGATGAGCGGCGAGTCCTTCATGAGACAGAGGGCGAGGAACACCTCGAGGAATCGCAGTTTGTTCTGGTTGACGCCGACCGGATCGAAGGCGCTCACGTCGAGCGCGCGGACTTCCACGTACTCGACGCCCGCGCGGCGCAGCGCCTTGGTGGGCTTCTCGCCGGAGCGCGCCACGCGCTTCGGCCGGATGAAGCTGTAGTACTCGTTCTCGATTTGCAGGATGTTCGCGTTGAGCTGTCGCCAGTCGCCGTCCACGTACACACCGAGCTTCTCGTACGGCTCGTGCGGCGTCGAGATCGCGCGCGTGAGATCGCGCACGTATTCATCGAGACTGTTCACCGACACGGAGAGCCCGGCCTGGTTGCGGTTGCGATAACCGAGATCGCTCATGCGCAGGGACGTCGCGAACGGTTCGTACGACGTGCCCTTCGACAGCCGCGGCAGCGTGACATTGCGGCCGCGCAGGAAGGAGTTGCAGACGACGGGCGACACGCCGAACAGATAGAGCACGATCCAGCCGTGCCGGCGATAGTTGCGCAGCAGGTGGAAGTAACGATCCGAGATGAACGGCTGGCCGCGTTCGCGCGATTGCACGAGATCCGGCCACGCGTCCCACATCTTCTGCGGGAACGAGTAGTTGAAGTGGACGCCCGAGATTGCCTGCATCACGCGCCCGTACCGGATGCCGAGGCCGTTGCGATACACCGTCTTCATGCGGCCGACGTTCGACTTTCCGAACTGCGCGATCGGAATGCTGGCGTCGCCGTCGATGATCGACGGCATCGAGGTGGCCCACAGCAGTTCGTCGCCCAGGTGCTGGTAGACGAACTGGTGCAGGTCCGTGAGGTACTGCAGGAGTTCCCAGCTCGTCGTGAACGTCGGCGTCACGAGCTCGATGAGCGCCTCGGAGTAATCCGTCGTGATGTTGTCGTTCGTGAGCGCGCTGCCCAGCGCGCGCGGATGCGGCGTCTGCGCGATGTGGCCGTCGGGCGTGACGCGCAGCGATTCCTTCTCGAGACCCTTGCGCCCGCCGCGAATCAGACCCGGCTCGCCGCTGTTGACCAGCGCCGCGAGGGTCTGCTCGAACTTGCGGTCGATGGCGGCTCTCATGAGGGCCCGGCATCTTGCCGGGACCCCCGTACCTGCGCAATCGGCCGGAGGAGAGAGCGCCTCGCCTCAGCGCGGGTCCTGGCTCGCCCGGGCGCGCCGCCGCTGCTCGGCCTCACAATGTTTGCGCAGGTCGATGAGCATCGTCGGCAGCTCGCGCTTGAAGGTGGAGCGGGCCAGCCAGTTGGGCACGAACGTCGGGGGATCGATCGTGGCGCGATAGCGGATCAGGGTGCGCGCGCCATCGTCCACGGGTTCGAATTCCCACCGTCCCTCGTTGGTCTTGAAGTCGCCGGCGACCTGGCGGAACGCGATGCCGCGGTCGGCCTCGAAGTCGGCGCGAAAAGTGTACTTCACCCGCGGCGCATACCAGCCGAAGTCTATTTCGTGGTCGACCACCTCCCACGAGCCGTCGGGCGCGCGCTCACGCACCCTGCAGACGCGCAGGTGCGGGACGTACTCCAGGGCTTCCGAGCACCGGGTCATCATCTCGAAGGCGAGCGCGGGCGACGCGTCGATGAGCACCGCCGCGCGCACGGTGCCGCGACGCTGGCCGGGGTCGAGAATCGTTCGAATGATGATTTCGCGGTTCTCGAGCTTCGTGGTTTCGGCCGGCGACAACGGGAAATCCGCTGACCGGGCCCCGGAACCGAAGGCCGCGCTCAGGGAAAGGGCCGCCGCCATCCATTGCTTCGCCGTTCCCATAAATATGAGTGTTCACCCGAGCGCGAAAAGTTCGCGAGTTGACGTAACGGGCATCGTACAACGCGCGGGAACTCGCGAGCCGTTCATTGCCCGTTAAGGCCGCCCGGCATAAGGTCGGGAACATGAAGCGATCCGCCCTGATCCTCGCCCTCGGCCTGCTGGCCGCGGCGCCGTCGTTCGCGGCGTTTCGTTGCGGCACGAAGCTCGTGTCGGAGGGCGACACGCGCGCGGAAGTCGCGAGCAAGTGCGGCGAGCCAGACGATGTCGTCACGAAGAAGAGCGTCTTCCGGCGCCCGGTGATCTGGACGCGAGGACGTCCTTACTACATCGGCGAGGACTACATGGAAGTGCAGGTCGAAGCGTGGGTCTACAACCTCGGGCCTAACAAGCTCATGAGGAGCCTGCGGTTCGAGGACGGAATCCTCGCGGAGATCGAGACCCTGGGCCACGGGTACATCAAGTAGGAAAAGGGGTCAGATAAAGAGATAAAGGGGTCAGACCTATTTTCCGCAGCGGAAAATAGGTCTGACCCCTTTATCTGACCCCTTTATCTGACCCCTTTTCCTACTTCACCGCGCGCGGCGGACGCTTCGCCTCGATCCAGCGGTCGAGCTTCGCGGTGAGCACGTCCATCGGCAGCGAGCCATCGCGCAACACCTGTCCGTGGAATTCACGCACGTCGAACTTGTCCCCCAGTGCGGCTTCGGCTTTCGCGCGCAGCGCGGTGATGCGCAGCTGGCCGAGCTTGTAGCCGAGCGCCTGGCCGGGGATCACCATGTAGCGTTCGACCTCGGCCGTGACGTCGCTCTCGGCCATCGAAGAATTGTCGAGCATGTACTTGATGGCCTGCTCGCGCGTCCATCCCTTCGAGTGGAGCCCCGTATCCACCACGAGCCGCATCGCGCGCAGCATCTCGTCCGACAGGCGGCCGTACCACTGGTAGGGATCGGTGAATACGCCGAGCTCCTTGCCGATCGACTCGGCGTACAGCGCCCAGCCTTCGACGTACGACGTGTAGCCGTTGAAACGGCGGAACCTCGGCAGGTCCGTGAGCTCCTGCTGGATCGAGATCTGGAAGTGATGTCCCGGCGATGCCTCGTGCAGGGACAGCGTTTCCATGCCGAACTTCGGCTGCGCCTTCAGATTGAAGGTGTTGATGTAGAAGATGCCGGACCGTTTGCCGTCCGCCGACGGCGCCTGGTAGGAACCGCCCGCCGCCGAGGCCGCGCGGAATGCCTCGACCGGCCGGATCTCATAGTCCGCCTTCGGGAAATCCGCGAACAGTTTCGGCAGCAATCCGTCGATGCGCTTCTTCACGTCGCGATACGCGCCGAGCAGCTCGGCATCGTTCGCGAAGTAGAACTGCGGATCGTTCTCGAGGAACGTGAAGAACGCGTCGAGATCTCCCTTGAAGCCGACGCGCTCGCGCACGCCGTTCATCTCGGTGCGGATGCGCGCGACCTCGGACAGGCCGACCTGGTGGATCTCGTCTGCGGGCAGGTCGAGCGTGGTCGCGCCGCGCACGCGCCAGCGGTACCAGGCCTGACCGTCGGGCAGGTCCGACCAGCCGAACGTCGTGCGGGCCGCCGGTAGATAGTCGCGCTCGATGAAATCCGCGAGCCGAGCGTACGCGGGCAGGATCTCCGCGCCGAACGCCTTGCGGTAGTCGTCAGTGATCCGTTGCCGCTCGTCCGCGGGGATCTCCGGCGGCAGGTGCTCGACCGGCCCCCAGAAGATGCTGTCCTTGGGATCGGCGGCGAAGACGCCGCGCAGCTGCGGGACCACCTTGGCCATCGACGCGCGCGGCATCGTGATTCCTCGCGCCATGCCCGCGCGCATCAGCGCGATGGCGCCATCGACCCAGCGCGGAAATTCGCGTGCGCGCTTCAGGAACCGGTCGTAGTCCCTGGCGGTCGCGAACGGCTGCGGCCCGGAACCCGAGCCGAACACGGCGAGCTCCATGGGCAGGCTGCCCATCTGATTCACCGGCATCAGCTCTTCGGGGAATTTCTGCCCGGCGAGCTGGTGCTCGCGCTCGCTGGCGAAGATCTCGTAGGTGAGACGCGATCCCGGCGACAGCTTCACCACGTCGACGAGGCGCGCGCGATCGAGGAATGCGCGCTCGACCGCCAGGGATTTCTCCCGATAGCCCGGACTCGTGCTGTCGTCGAGCCGCTCGTCATAGCGTGAGTCGCCGATGGCCGTCGCGAACAGCGGCGACAGCTCGAGTTGCGCCTCGAAGTATTCCTCGACGAGGGCATTCAAGGCGGCATCGGGCTCGTTGGTTTCGACGGACGACGGCGTCGTCGCACAGGCGGCGCACAGGACGACCGCGAGCGGGGCCAGTTTTTTCATGCGCGGGATGGTAACAGGCGCCCGTCGTCGTCGATCCACCGGCGGCCGCGCCAGCGCCAGTCCGCGCCCGCGGTGCGACGATCCGCGACGCGTGGCATCCTAACGCCCGTCGTCCGGGCTTTCTCCGGGTGGGAGTCTTCATGCTGGTCGGATCCAACGTTCGTCGCGTCGCCGTCGTCGGCGGCATGCGCATCCCGTTCGCACGCGGCCACGGCGCCTACGCGAAGGTCGGCAACCAGGACATGTACACCACCGTCCTGCAGGCGCTGGTGTCCAGGTGCCGCATCGCGGGTGAGCGGCTCGGCGACGTCACGGGCGGCGCCGTGCTCAAGCACTCGAAGGACTTCAACCTGGTGCGCGAGTGCGTGCTGTCGTCCGGCCTCGACCCGCAGACCCCGGGTCTCGACATGCAGCGCGCCTGCGGCACGGGTCTCGACGCCGCGATCTCCGTTGCGATGAAGATCGCGCTCGGCCAGATGGACGCGGGGATCGCGGGCGGCTTCGACACCGTGAGCGATCCGCCGATCGTCTACCCGCGTTCCTATCAACAGCTGCTGTTGCGCGCCTATCGTGGCAAGTCTTTCGGACAGAAGATCTCGCCGTTCTTCGGTATCCGTCCGCAGCACTTCAAGCCCGTGATGCCGGGCGTGCTCGAGCCGCGCACGGGACTTTCGATGGGCGAGCACTGCGAGCAGATGGCGAAGACATGGAAGATCTCGCGCGAGGATCAGGACGCGCTTGCCGCCCTCAGCCATCGCAACGCCGCGGCCGCCTGGCAGCGCGGCTTCTTCTCCGATCTCGTGGTGCCCGAGTACCAGGGCCTCAAGATAGACAACAACATCCGTGGTGACAGCACGGTGGAAAAACTCGCCGCGCTCAAGCCGGCATTCGACCGTCGCAGCGGACAGGGCACGCTGACGGCTGGCAACTCGACGCCGCTGACCGACGGCGCCTCCGCCGTGTTGTTGGCCAGCGAGGAATGGGCGCGCGCGCGCAACCTGCCGGTGCTGGCGCACTTCACCTACAGCAAGCAATGGGCCGTGGACTATGTGTCGGGAAAGGAAGGCCTGCTGATGGCGCCCGCCTATGCCGTGCCGGCGATGCTCAAGGACGCAGGACTCACGCTGCAGGACTTCGATTTCTACGAGATCCACGAAGCGTTCGCGGCGCAGGTGCTGTGCACGCTCAAGGCGTGGGAATCGCCCGAGTACTGCAAGGAACGGCTCGGACTCGACAGGCCGCTCGGCAGCATCGACCGCTCGAAGCTCAACGTGAACGGCTCGAGTGTGGCGATCGGGCACCCGTTCGCCGCCACCGGCACGCGCATCGTCGCCACGCTGGCCAAGATGCTGTCGGAATCGTCCACCGCGAAGCGCGGCTTGATCTCCGTGTGCACCGCGGGCGGCATGGGCGTGGTCGCGATCCTCGAAAAGGCCTAGGACGGGCAGGGGCAACACCCCTTTTCGCTTCCAATTGGTTTCAGATGAAACTAAATTGGGCGCCCGCCCGCGGGAGAGTCCATGAAGCGCTACATCCAGTTCCCCAAGGTCGAAGGACAGGCCTCCCGCCAGGCCCACGCCGATCTTCCCGCCGGCACCTTCGAGCGCGAGATCAGCAAGGAAGGCTTCTTCGGACCCGCCGCGCATCTCTACCACCGCCATCCACCCACGGCCTGGGTGAATTTCGAGGGCCCGCTGCGTCCGCACGCGTTCGATTGCACCAAGCTCGGCGCCGGCGGCGCGTCGCCGTGGCAGGCGCCCGAGCTGCTGCACAACGCGGCGGCGCGCGTGCGCTGGTGGAGCGTCGACGTCCGGATGGACGAGCTCGCGCGCAATGCCGACGGCGACGAACTGCTGTTCGTGCACCAGGGCGCGGGAGAGTTCTACTGCGACTACGGTCACCTGTCGTTCGAGCCCGGCGACTACCTCATGATTCCGCGCGGCACGATGTGGCGCGTGGAGTGCGCGCAGCCGCTGCGGGGGTTGCTCATCGAGGCAACCAACAACTCCTACCGCCTGCCCGACAAGGGACTCGTCGGGCCGCACGCGATCTTCGACGCCGCGATGCTCGATACGCCGCGCATCGACGACGCGTTCAAGGATCAGCAGGACGAGAAGGAGTGGCGCGTGGCGATCAAGCGGCGCAACGCCGTATCGACGGTCACGTACCCCTTCAACCCGCTGGACGCGGTGGGCTGGCACGGCGACCTTTCGGTGGTGCGCATCAACGTGCGCGACCTGCGCCCGCTCATGAGCCACCGTTACCACCTGCCGCCGTCCGCGCACACCACGTTCCTCGCGGACCGCTTCGTCGTCTGCACGTTCGTGCCACGCCCGTTCGAAACGGATCCCGGCGCGATGAAAGTGCCGTTCTTCCACAACAACGACGACTACGACGAAGTCATCTTCTATCACGCGGGCAACTTCTTCAGCCGCGACAACATCCACCCGGGCATGATCACGATGCACCCGGGCGGCTTCACGCACGGGCCGCATCCGAAGGCGCTCAAGAACGTGTTCCAGCCGGCGAAGCCGGCGACCGACGAGTACGCCGTGATGATCGACACGCGTGATGCGCTGGAAATCTCCGCCACGGCCGAAGGCATCGAGTGGCCGGGCTACGTCGACAGCTGGAAGAGCGCGAAATGAAACTGGCATCGCTGAAGCGTGGCGGACGCGACGGCCGGCTCGCCATCGTGAAGGGCGACCTGTCGCGCTGCGTGCTCGTCCCGGGCATCGCGCCGACACTGCAGGCCGCGCTGGACGACTGGGCGCACATCGCTCCGAAGCTCGCGGAGCGCGCGCGCGCGCTGGAGGCCGACGGCGCCGGCGCACTCGCCTTCGACCCCGCGGAATGCGCGGCCCCGCTGCCGCGCGCCTACCACTGGGTGGACGGCAGCGCCTACGTGAACCACGTGGAACTGGTGCGCAAAGCGCGCGGCGCCGAGATGCCGGCCTCCTTCTGGACGGACCCGCTCGTGTACCAGGGTGGCTCCGACGACTTGTTGGGGCCGCGCGACGACGCGCCGTTCGCGGATGAAGCCTGGGGCATCGATCTCGAGGCGGAGATCGCGGTGATCACGGACGACGTGCCGATGGGGACGTCCGCCACCGACGCGGCCGCTCACATCAGGCTGGTCACGCTCGTCAATGACTGGTCGCTGCGCAATCTCATCCCGAACGAGCTCGCCAAGGGCTTCGGGTTCTACCAGTCGAAACCCGCCACGGCTTTCGCCCCCGTTGCCGTCACGCCCGATGAACTCGGGGAAGCGTGGAAGGATTCGAAGGTCCACCTGCCGCTCCTCACCCGCATCAACGGCGCGGACTTCGGCCGGCCGGATGCCGGCGTCGACATGACCTTCAGCTTCGCGCAGCTCATCGCGCACGTCACCAGGACGCGCCGCCTCGGCGCCGGCGCGATCGTGGGCTCGGGCACGGTGAGCAACTACGACCGCAGCCGCGGCGCGAGCTGCCTGGCGGAGAAACGCATGCTGGAGCAGATCGAGCACGGCGCGCCGCGCACGCCGTTCCTGAAGTTCGGGGACCGCGTGAGCATCGAGATGCTGGACGCGCGGGGAAGGACGATCTTCGGCGCGCTCGACAACCAGGTCGTCAGGAAGTAGCCGCCTCCACGAGCGTCGGCTGGAGCACGCGCACGAGTTCGCGCGGATCGATTCCGACCAGGAATCCCCGCGCACCACCATTGATCCAGATGCGCCGAAGCTCAGTGACGGTTTTCTCGCAGTAGATGGGCATCGCACGCTTCAAGCCGAACGGCGACGTACCGCCCACCGGGTACCCGGAATGACGGTCGGCGACCGCGGGCACGCAGGGCGCTACGCCCTCCACGCCGATCTGCCGCGCGAGATTCTTCGCCGACACTTCGCGATCGCCGTGCATGAGCACGCATAGCGGCCTCTTCGCGTCGTCTTCGAAGATCAGCGTCTTCACGACCGAGTGTTCGTCGACGCCGAGCGCGGCCGCCGACACGCGGGTGCCGCCGTGCACCTCGTAGGCATAGAGGTGGGTCGTGAATTCGACGGCGTTCCGACGCAGGACGCGCACCGCCATCGTGACCGGGTGATCCTTGGCCATCTCTTCACCGGTTCGCCGGCCGCACGCAGGGCCCGACAAACAAGACGACAGCGGGCAGCCTCATCGGGTTCTCCTACGGGTGAAATCGCGCCGATACTACCTTCGGGATAGCAGGCCGACGCCCGTCCGGTGGCAAAATGCCGCCATGGGTGACTTCACGACGCTGATGGCCCGCGACGGCCACGAGTTCAATGCCTGGCTCACGGCGCCGAACGGCGCGCCGCGCGGCGCCATCGTCATCGCGCAGGAGATCTTCGGCGTGAACCGGCACATCCGCGCCGTGGCCGACGGCTTCGCCCAGGACGGCCATCTCGTCATCGCGCCCTGCCTGTACGACCGCGTCCGCCGCGGCATCGATCTCGGTTACTCGGAGAAGGAAACGCAGGAAGGCCGCGGCTACCGGCTCCAGATCCCGAAAGAGAAGACGCTGCTCGATCTCGCGGCGTCGGTGAACGTCGTGAAGCACGCGGGCCGCGTGGCCGTGATCGGCTACTGCTGGGGCGGCACGCTCGCCTGGCTCTCCGCCGCCGCGCTGCCCATCTCCTGCGCCGTTTCCTATTACGGCGGCCAGATCAAGGATCATCTCGACAAGCCGCCGAAACGGCCGGTCCTCTACCATTTCGGCGACAAGGACCCCTACATCCCGCTCAGCGACATCGAAAAGATCCGCGCCGCCGATCCCGGCGGCGAGTTCCATCTCTACCCGGCAGACCATGGATTCAACTGCGAGGAGCGCGGCTCGTACGATGCGGCGAGCGCGCAGCTCGCGCGCGAACGCACGCTCGCGTTCCTCGTCACGCAACTGGAGAAGAAATGATGAAGCTCGCCGATCGGTCGCTGCTGAGGCAGCAGGCGTTCATCGGCGGTCAGTGGGTGGACGCGGAGTCGGGAAAGAAGATCGACGTCCGCAACCCGGCGACCGGCGAGGTGCTCGGCACGGTTCCGGACATGGGCGCGATCGAGGCGCGCGCCGCGATTGAAGCCGCGCACGCCGCTTTCGCGGGGTGGGCGAAGAGGACCGCGGGCGAGCGCGCGAAGATCCTGCGCAAATGGTTCGAGCTCATGATGGCGAATCAGGACGACCTCGCCGCGATCATGACCGCCGAGCAGGGCAAGCCCCTGGCCGAGTCGAGGGGCGAGATCGCCTACGCCGCCGCATTCCTCGAGTGGTTCGGCGAGGAAGCGAAGCGTGTGTATGGCGACGTGATCCCCGGTCATCAGGCCGACAAGCGCATCTTCGTTCTGCGGCAGCCGATCGGCGTCGTCACCGCGATCACGCCGTGGAATTTCCCGGCCGCAATGATCACCCGCAAGGCCGGGCCGTCGATCGCGGCGGGCTGTCCGATCGTCGTGAAACCCGCCAGCCAGACGCCATTCTCGGCGCTGGCGATGGCGGAGCTCGCATCGCGCGCCGGAGTTCCCGCAGGCGTGCTCAACGTGGTCACGGGCGTCGACGCGAAGGCGATCGGCGGCGAGTTCACCTCGAACGACAAGGTGCGCAAACTCTCGTTCACCGGCTCCACGCCCGTGGGCAAACTACTCATGGCACAGTGCGCAAGCACGGTGAAGAAGGTGGCGCTCGAGCTCGGCGGCAACGCGCCGTTCATCGTGCTCGACGACGCCGACCTCGACGCGGCCGTCGCGGGCGCCATCGCGAGCAAGTACCGGAACACCGGGCAGACCTGCGTGTGCGCGAATCGCTTCATCGTGCAATCGAAGGTTTACGATGCGTTCACCCAGAAGCTCGTCGAGGCCGTGAGAAAACTCCGGGTCGGCGACGGACTCAGGGGCGAGACGGACCAGGGCCCGCTCATCGACGAGAAGGCGCTGCAGAAAGTCGAGGAGCACGTCGCCGACGCGAAGTCGAAAGGCGGCGGCATCGTCACGGGCGGCAGGCGGCATGCGCTCGGCGGCACTTTCTACGAGCCCACCGTGATCACGAACGCGACGCGCGAGATGATCCTCGCGCGCGAGGAAACCTTCGGGCCGGTCGCGCCGCTGTTCCGCGTCGAATCGGACGAGGAGGCGATCCGACTGGCGAACGACACGGAGTTCGGACTCGCGGCTTATCTGTACGCGCGCGATCTCGCACGCTCCTGGCGCGTCACCGAGGCGCTGGAGTACGGCATCGTCGGCCTGAACACCGGCCTCATCTCGACCGAGGTCGCGCCGTTCGGCGGTGTCAAGGAATCCGGTACCGGACGCGAAGGTTCGAAGTACGGAATCCTGGAATTCACCGAGCTCAAGTACGTTTGCGTGGGTGGAATCTGATTCGAGCCGGCAGCTGCGATCGCGTACACTGCGCCGCCAGTGCTAGGCAAGTTCCACGAAATCAGCGTCCGGACCGACGACATCGCGGCATCGGTCGCTTTCTGGGAAAGGCTCGGCTTCACCCAGTGCGGCACCGCCGACACGTGGCAGCACCCTTACGGCGTGCTCACCGACGGCAAACTCTTCCTCGGCCTCCACCAGTTCAAGTTTCCCTCGCCGGCGCTCACCTATGTGCATCCCGGCGTCGCGCAGCACGTGCACGTCATCGAGAAGCACGGCGTCGAGATCGCGTGGAAGCGGGTGAGCGACGACGCCTTCAACGAGATCGGTTTTCTCGATCCCTCCGGGCAGGCCGTGCGCGTGCAGGAAGCGCCGACGCATTTCTCGAGCGAGACGGACGCCATCGGCGGCACCTCGCTGTGCGGCGACTTCGCGGAGTTCAGCCTGCCGTCCGGCGATTTCGAGCCGATGCGCGCGTTCTGGGAGCCGCTCGGCTTCGTCGCCATGGGCGAGAGCGACACCCCTTACCCGCGCATGTCGATGACCAGCGACCACATCGACCTCGCCGTGCATCGTCCGCGCACCTTCGAAGGGCCGCTGCTCGTGTTCGCCGCGGCGGACATGGGGGAACGCATCGAGCGCCTGCGTTCGCTCGGCATCGACCTGTCCGGCGATCTGCCGCGCGGCCTCGATCCGCGGCACAGCGCGTTGATCGAATCGCCCGAGGGCACCGCGCTCCTGCTGGTCAACGCGCTCGACTAGTCACCCAGCAGCCGAAGACGAAGATCGCAAAGTTCACGCCGGCGAGCAGGAAGAAGGGTCCGCCGCGCGCCACGAAATCGTAGAGCCATCCGCCGACGGCGTTGGTGAACAGGATTCCCGCGGATGCGCAGATCCCCGCCAGTCCGAACACCGCGCCGCGCACGTCGCGCGGGGCTTCCTGCCCGAGCAGGGTCTGTCCGGCGATGATCGCAGCGATCTGCCCGACGCCTAACAACACCGCGACAACGATCAGTAAAGTGGCGTGCGCCGGGTCGTCGATGAAACCGCAGACGAGGTAGGCGAACGCCGCCAGCGCCATTGCCGCGACACCGATCTTCACGCGGTCGAACCGATCGAGCAGCGTGCCGACGACGATCGCGGTCACGAGCCCGGCGGCCATCGCGGCCGCGAACGGAACGCGCGTGCGGTCCGCCGCGTCCGCCATGTCGACGCCGTGTTCGAGCCACGCCTGCTGCAGGCGCAGCGTCAGGAACGTCCCGAGCACCACGCGATCGCCGAACGACCCGAACTGCAGCAGGCAGGCGAACCAGATGCGCGGATTTCGCCGGGCGGCGGCCATCCCGTCCGCCAGCGTGCGCACGAGCGGCGACGCGGGCGCGATCGCCGACGGCGACCCGGCGCGCAGACCGAAGAACACGACGAACGCGGAAGCCGCGGACAGCGCGCCGGCGATCCACAGGGTGACGGTGCCCGCCGCGCGAGGATCGAGCCCGGATGCGACGAGCCGCGCCGGCAGCGCCCCCAGCGCGAGCACGAGCACCGCGGCGCCGAGCCCCTGGAAGAACCCCGCGACGCCCACGAGGCGGCCGCGCGACGCCTCGGCGGGCGTATCGGCGAGCACCGTCCCCAACATGGTTCCGATCGCGGCGACGCCCACCGAGAAGAACAGCGCGCAACCCAGGAGCTGCGGCACGGTCGACGCCAGCGGATACAGCACGAACCCGGCCGCGAGCCACAGGAATCCGAAGGCGTAGACGGCACGCCGGCCGATCTTGTCGGCGACGCCGCCCACCGGCGCGACGGCGCCCACCC
>CADEED010000012.1:0-32875 GCA_902826225.1 uncultured Pseudomonadota bacterium
GATCCCGACCGAGTGCGCGAGCGAGCCGGAACGCGAGCTCGAGAGATGGCGAGTATTTCTCCGCTTCCAGTGCGATGATGGTCTGGCGAGTGACGCCGCATTCGCGCGCGAGCTGATCCTGCGTGATGTCGCGCGCCGCGCGCCACTCGCGGATGCGATTTCTTACCGGCACCTCGACCAACTCCGAGCGCGCGCGTCGGACGGCACCAGCCTCACGTTCTGCGCGAGCGCCCCGCTCACCATCGCCGCGGGGCCGAGTACGAACCGCACCGGGCCTGGTGACTCCGACATCGATACCCCACCAGCGGCCCTCTGGCGCCAGCAGCGCGTCCGAAAGACCCAGGACCGTGAATGGGCAGCAGGATGCGATCGACGCGCTGGGCGAACCTCAATGACGCCATGGAACGCCCTCCGAATGTATGGTTGACATTACATTCGCGAATCCACGAATGTAAAGTATTTTTTACATCGCGCGGGTCAGGGCCGGACTGCGCCGCGGAGGAATGGGCAGAGGTCGAGATCGACATTTCCGCCCGACAGCACGATGCCGACTCGCTGGCCCGGCTCACCGAGAGCGCCCTTCAGAGCCGCCGCGACCGCGACCCCCGAAGACGGCTCGATCAGCAGTTTGAGGTCGCAGAGCACGATCTTCATGGCGGCGACGATCTCCGCCTCGCTCACCGTCACCACGTCGTCGACATGCGATTGCAGCAGCGCGAAGTTGCGCACGCCGATGAAGCCGCGCAGTCCGTCCGCGATCGTGTCCGGCTGGCGGACCTCGCGCCGCTCGCCGGCGCGGAGCGATTGGTACGCGTCGTCCGCCTGCTCGGGCTCCGCGCCGATCACGCGGATACCGGGCACCATCGCCTTCGCGGCCAGCGCGCTGCCCGTGATGAGCCCGCCTCCGCCGACCGGTGTGCTGATCACCTCGAGGCCGGGAAACTCCGCGAGCAACTCCAGCACGGCCGTGCCCTGCCCCGCGATGATCCGTGCATCGTCGAATGGATGGACCACTTCGCCGGGCTCGGCTGCCAGGATCTCTTTCAGCCGTTGCTCGCGCGCGCGCAGCCCCGGCTCGCAAAGTTCGATGCGCGCACCCGAGGACTGGATCGCGGCCATCTTCGATTTCGCGGCGTCGCGCGGAACGACGACGATGGCGCGCATGCCGCGCGCGCGCGCCGCGAGCGCCAGGGCATTGCCGTGGTTGCCCGATGAATGGGTCACGACGACTGGCGTCTTCGCCGGATCCAGTTGCAACAAGACGTTCATCGCGCCGCGATACTTGAACGCACCGCCCGTCTGCAGGTTCTCGCACTTGAAGAACACTTCGCGCCCGGCGCGTGCATCGAAGGCCGACGATCGCATGACGGGTGTGCGCACGATGTGCGGTCCGAGCCGCGCCGCCGCCGCCACCACATCCGCGAACTGCGGCAGACCCTCGCTCACGGCTTCGCGAACGCGGGCGCGATGAAGTGCTGGCGGTAGTAGGCGAGCTCGCGGATCGATTCCTGGATGTCCGCGAGCGCCCTGTGCTCTCCCTGCTTCGCGAACCCCGGCATGATCCCCGGCGCCCAGCGGCGCGCGAGTTCCTTGAGCGTGCTCACGTCGAGGTTGCGGTAGTGGAAGAACTTCTCGAGCGCCGGCATCTGGCGCGCGAGGAAGCGGCGATCCTGGCAGATACTGTTGCCGCACATCGGCGACGTGCCCGGCTCGACCAGCGCGGCGAGCATCTCGAGCGTGCGATTCTCCGCGCCGGCGAGGGTGAAGCGGCTCGCGCGCACGCGATCGATGAGCCCCGACGCGCCGTGCGTCCGCTTGTTCCAGTCGTCCATGGCGTCGAGCACGCAGTCGGGCTGGTGGATGGCGATCACCGGGCCCTCGGCGACGATGTCGAGATCCGCGGTGGTGACGATGGTCGCCATCTCGATGATCACGTCCGTGTCGGGCTTGAGACCCGTCATCTCGAGATCGATCCAGACGAGATAGTCGCTGCTCGGCATAGGGAATGACGCGATACTACACGAATGACCGCCACTTCCCTGAGCGACGGGTTCGAAGCCGAAGTCGTCGCCGCGTTCGGGCGCCATCTCATCGTGCGCAGGAGCGACGGAGGGGAACTGCGCGCACGGCCCGCGGGCCGCCGGCTCAGCATCGTCTGCGGTGACCGGGTGCGATGCGAGCCGGATCGCGTGCACGACGAGGTCCTCGCCGTCGAGGTCTTGCCGCGCCGCACGCTGCTCGCCCGCGCCAACCTGCGCGGTGACAGCGAACCCGTCGTGGCCAACATCACGCAGCTCGTCGTGGTCATCGCGCCGGTTCCGTCGCCGGACTTCTTCGTCGTCGACCGCTACCTGTGCGCCGCCACGGCTGCGGACATCGCAGGCGCGGTGGCCGTGAACAAGTCCGACGTTCCGGAACCCGTAGCGCAGGCTGAGCTCGCGGCATACGCCGCGGCGGGTTATCCGCACGTCGCCTGTTCGGCGAAATCAGGCACGGGACTCGACGGTCTGCGAGCGCTGCTCGCCGATGCCGTGAGCGTGCTCGTCGGCCAGTCGGGCGTCGGTAAATCGTCGATCGTGCGCGCGCTGCTGCCGGATGCGACGGTCGCGACCGGCGACCTCGTCCGCGACGAGGAAGGCCGACATACCACCACTGCATCGCGAGCGTATCGCTTCTCGTCGGGACTCGCTTCCGGAGGCACGCTCATCGACTCCCCCGGCGTCCGCGACTTCGCGCCGGCCGTTGATCGGCTCGACGCGAGAACGCTGGGCTTCCCCGAAGTCGAACGGCTGTCGCCCGGCTGCCGCTTCTCCGATTGCAAGCATATGAACGAGCCGGACTGCGCGATCGTGGCCGCGGTCGATGCGGGCGCACTGAGCACGCGGCGATACGAAAGCTACCGGCGACTGCGCCGTCGGTACCTCGACCTCATGGAAGCGCAAGGCTTCTCAAAGCGGCGCTGAGCCGGCGCTTGACCTGTGTTCCCGGTTCCGTGACCGGGAGCCGCCGATCAGAATTCGTTCCAGTCGCCGTCCTGTCCGACCGCCTTCGCAGGCTTGACGCCGACGGGACGCGGCCCGCGTTCCGTGCGCGCCGCGGGTTTCGATGGGACGTCCTGCGATTGCACCGCACCCTTCGCGACGCGAAAGCGCGCCATGCTGTCCTGCAGACCGCTTGCCTGGTCCTGGAGCGATTCCGCGGCCGCCGCGGCCTGCTCGACGAGCGCGGCGTTCTGCTGTGTGAGTCCGTCCATCTGCATGATCGCCTTGTTGACTTGCTCGATGCCCGAGGATTGCTCCTGGCTCGCCGCGCTGATCTCGGCGACGATGTCCGACACCTTCTTGATGGCGGTCACGATGCCGCCCAGCGTGGCGCCCGACTGGTCGACGAGCTTCGTGCCCTCTTCGACGCGGCCGACGCTTTCCTGAATGAGCTGTTTGATCTCCTTCGCGGCGCCGGCGCTGCGGCCCGCGAGACTGCGCACCTCGGTCGCGACCACGGCGAAGCCGCGGCCCTGCTCACCGGCGCGCGCGGCCTCCACGGCCGCGTTGAGCGCGAGCAGGTTGGTCTGGAATGCGATCTCGTCGATGACGCCGAGGATGTCCGCGATCTTCTTGCTCGACTCATTGATGCCTTGCATCGCGATCACGGCATTCGAAACGACCGCGCCGCCCTGCTCCGCTTCGCTGCGCGCGGCGCGCGCGAGCTGGTTCGCCTGCGACGCGTTGTCCGCGTTGTGCTTCACGGTGCTCGTCATCTCCTCCATGCTCGAGGCCGTCTCCTCGAGCGACGACGCCTGCTGCTCCGTGCGCGAGCTCAAGTCGGCGTTGCCCTTGGCGATCTCGGACGAGCCCGACGCCACCGATTGCGCGGCGACCTGGATCTGCAGAACGACGTCCATCATGGAATCCATGAGCGCGTTGACGCCGACCGACAGCTGTTCGAACACGCCGGACTTGCCCGCGACATTGACGCGCTGCGTGAGATCCTGCCGCTTGCCGGCCTCGACCACCGCGCCAATCTCTGTGACGACCGAATTCATGTTGTCGAGGATGCCGTTCATGCCGTCCGCGAGCGTCGCGAAGAATCCGTCCTTGCCTTCGCGGCGCACGCGCTTCGAGAGGTCGCCCGCCGACGCCGCCGAGACAATCGTGGCGACTTCCTCTTCGACGGCCACTTCCTGCGTACGGTCCGTCCACTCGGCGACCGTGCCGAGCCACTCGCCGCCCGCGTCGACGACGGGGCTCGTGTTGACACGGAACGAGCGCCCGCCGATGCGCACCTGCACCTGGTGCGTAGTGCGCGGATCGCTGCCGGACCGACCGTGCAGATCCATCGACTTGCCGATGAGATGCTCCGGATCGAAGTCCGGCCGCTCCCGACGGAATTCCGCCGCCGCGGAACGGAACATCCGCTGTATCGCGGAGTTCAGATAGATGATGCGCATGTCCTTGTCGGCGAGCAGCACGTTGCCCGACACGTTGTCGAGACCCACCTTGACGCGCATGTTCTCGGACGCGACCGCGCGTTCCTTCTCGCGCGCAAGGAGCTCGTCCTCGGCGCGCTTCTTGAGCTGCGATTGCATGACGCCGACGGCACGCAGCATGCGACCGGTTTCATTGTTGCCGCGCACTTCGATCGGGTTGTCGTAGTTGCCGCCCGCGATTCGCTCGGCGCTGTTGACCGCGACGCCGAGCGAGCGCGAGATGCCCTTGCCAATGAGCGAGCCGAGCCAGCCCGAAAGGGTGAGGAACACCATGAATGAACCTGTGATCACGCCGACCACCGTGTACGACGCGGCCTTGCGCGCATGCAGCAGGCTCTCGAGCTTGACGCTGCCGGAATCGTGCAACGCATCGACACCCTCGACCGACTGCCCGGCCAGCGCGAGCAACGTGTCGAGCTGCGCAGACTCGGGTTTGAGGCGGAACGATTTGAGCAGCGCGGATAACGCGACCTGCGCATCGATCGTCTTCTTCAGGTCGTCGTTAACGGTTTCGTAGCCTTTCGGTCCGCTGGTCGAGAAGTGCAGCGCATCGACGATGTCGCCGGACAGCGTTCCCGCCTCATCGGCGAGATCACCCTCGGCGAGCACCACGCCGTCGATGATCTCCGCCTCCGTGCGGCCCTGCGCGAGCAGTGCGCCATAACCGACTGCGCGACCGAGTTCGGCTTCGAGATTCGGGATGCGAATGAACATCGCATCGACCATGGGATAGGTTTCGGAGCCCGGATCCAGGATGACACCGGTCTCGACGCCGACGCGGTCTCGCAACTTGAGCGTGGCCGCGAAGATCCGCTCGTGCGCCTCGAACCACTCATGCACCGGGCCTTCGCCGGCCTTCAGCGCCTTGGCTTCTCCGTGAGTCTTGAGCACGTCCTGCCAGAACGGCTCGAGCGCGGGAATGCCCGCCTTGGTCATCGCCGCGCGGACTTCCTCGACGGCCTCGTCCAGTTCCTCCGCGTTGGCCGCGAACTTCGCCGCATCGCGCCTCGACTCCGGCAGCACGCCCATGATCAGGCGCGTCGCCGCGTGCGAGGTGATTTCCTCGATCGGGTGGAAATCGACCACCGCGAGCAGCTCCGAGTCGGCATATTGCAGCGCGCCGTATTCACGGTGGATCGAGATGGCCGTGACGACCACCGCCGGCGTCACGCCGAGCGCGATCAGGATCATGATGACCGTCGAGATCTTCTTGCTGCCGAGCCAGCGCTGCATCAGGGACGAGAACTTCGTGAACATGGCCCAACCTCCCGCAGGCGGCATCGATCCGATGCCTAGTGGCGGACCCGGCAAGCCCCTAGTGGACGACCGTAATCCGCGCGAGCCAGCCGTGCGGACGGACTCGCGCTTTCGGTTATCGACGCGGGAGCTTTCCGGTTGAGGACGTGCGTCACATCCGCGAACGCGCGGACGCGCATTCAGAGCGAAACTCGACCCTCGAGCGCTCGGGCGAGTGTGCCGCTGTCGACATACTCGAGTTCTCCACCCATGGGAACGCCATGCGCGATGCGGGTCGCTCGGATGCCGCGCACGGCGACGCATTCCCCCAGGAAATGGGCGGTCGCGTCGCCCTCGACGGTGGAGTTGGTGGCGAGTATCACTTCGCGCACTTCGCCGGAATCGAGAAGCGCTTCGAGCTCGCGGGCGCCGATCTGCTCGGGACCGACGCCGTCGAGCGGCGAGAGGTGGCCGTGCAGCACGAAGTACCGGCCGCGGTATCCGGCCGATTGCTCGACGGCGACGACATCAGCCGGCGATTCGACGACGCACAGCAACGCGGCGTCACGTGCCGGTGCGCTACAAATGGAGCACAGCTCGGCATCGGTCAGCATGCGACAGCGCTTGCAGCGGCCGATTGCCGCGAGGCCGGCAGTCAATGCATCGGCAAGCGTCCTTGCCCCGCCCCGCCCGCCCTGCAGCAGGTGGAAAGCCATGCGCTGGGCGGTCTTGGGCCCGACGCCCGGCAATGCCCGCAGCGCGTCGATGAGCTTGGAGAGGGGTGCGGCGTGCTGCATCTGGCTAGAAGGGCAATTTGAATCCTGGCGGTAGATTGACGCCCGACATCACACTCGACATGCGCTGCTGAGATTGCTGATCGACCTTGTTGACCGCATCGTTGATCGCGGCCGCGATCAGGTCTTCCAGCATTTCGCGATCCTCCGAGACGACCTGCGGTTCGATCTGCACGCGCTTCACCTCGTGCTTGCCGTTCATGGTCACCTTGACCATGCCGCCACCGGACTCACCGGTGATCTCCATGTTGGCGATTTCTTCCTGGGCCTTTTTCATGTTGGCCTGGAGCGCCATCGCCTGCTTCATCATGTTTCCGCCACCGCGCATCGATCTGTCCTCCTATTCAGTGGGCCGCACCGACTCGGGGTGCAGCGTGGCGCCGAATCGCGCCTGCATTTCGCGAACCGTGGGATCGTCTTCGAGCGAGCGCTTCGCCGCGTCGACCGCTTCCGCCGAGCGGCGCTCGACGTTCTGCGTCGGCGTCTCGATCGGCGGCGGTCCGTCGACGAACTCGAGCTTCACGTGCCCACCGAGATACTTCGCGAGCGCCTGCGTAAGGCGCTCCACCTGCGGCGGCGACCGCAACACCTTGGGATCGAGCGCGAATCGCAAGGTGTTGCCGCGATGTTCGACGAGCGCGCAGTTCGTCGCGAGTTCGCGTGCCGCGCCGGTGATGTCGAGATCGCCGATCACGCGCGACCACTGCACGGGGTTGATCGGCCCGGCCGAAGCCGGCCGCACGATCGCCGGGGCACTGGCCGACGCCGCAGCGGCCGCGGCGCGCGCGCCGCCGCCCGAAGTTGCCGTCTGCCCCGACGTCGCGGGGCGGAACGCCAACATGCGCACGAGCGTCATCTCGAAACCGGTGCGGGGATCCGGCGCGAACGCCAGGTCGCGCCTCCCCAGGATCGCGGTCTGGTAGTAGAGCTGCACGTCCTCGGCGGAAATCGCCGCGGCGAGTTCGGCGAGCAGGGCCGTGTCGAAGAGTTCGTCGCCGTCATACGCGGCAACGAGCTGGCGCAGCGCGACCCGCGTGAGCAGCGACGCGAGTTCGTCGAGCACCTGGCCGTAGTCCGGTGAGAACTCCTCGAGCGTGCGTGCAGTCTCGAGCAGCCGCGCGGCGTCGCCTCCGGCGAGCGCGCGGGCCAGCTTCGTGACGTGATCGCGATCGATGGTGCCGAGCATGGCGCGCGCGGACACTTCCTCGACCTTGCCCCCGCCGAAAGCGATCAGCTGATCCGTGAGCGAGAGCGCGTCGCGCATGCTGCCGTCGGCCGCGTGCGCGACGAGACGCACGGCCGCGGTATCGGACTCGACCTTCTCCGCGCCGAGCACCTTGGTGAGATGTTCCGCGATCAGCGCGGCCGGCAATCGCTTGAGATTGAACTGCAGGCAGCGCGACAGCACGGTGACTGGCAGCTTCTGCGGGTCGGTCGTCGCGAGCAGGAATTTCACGTGCGGCGGCGGCTCCTCGAGCGTCTTGAGCAGCGCGTTGAACGAATGCGTCGACAGCATGTGCACTTCGTCGACGAGGTACACCTTGTACCGGCCGCGAGTCGGTGAATACTGGACGTTCTCGAGCAGCTCACGCGTATCGTCGACCTTGGTGCGCGACGCGGCATCGACCTCCAGCAGGTCGACGAACCGTCCCTCGTCGATCTCCCGGCACGCGGAGCATTTGCCGCAGGGCGTCGCCGTGACACCGGTCTCGCAGTTGAGACACTTCGCGAGGATGCGCGCAATCGTGGTCTTGCCGACGCCGCGTGTGCCGGTGAACAGGAAGGCGTGGTGGACCCGGCCCTGCGTGAGGGCATTCCCGAGCGCGCGCGCGACGTGTTCCTGCCCGACCAGTTCGGCGAACGATCGCGGCCTGAATTTGCGCGCCAGCGCGAGATAGCTCATGCCGAGTCCTGAGTGAACGAGAAACCTGGGGAGGCAGCCCGTACCAGCCGGACTTCGGCGCCCGACATCGATGCTACCGCTGCTCCCTTCCGGGCCTGACGGGGTTTACAACTAGTCGTCGCGAAGGAGCCGATACGGACTGCCATGGTAAGGAAATGGCGGACAGGCAGGGATTCGAACCCTGGAACACCTTTTGGATGTTACTTGCTTTCCAAGCAAGCGCCTTCGACCGCTCGGCCACCTGTCCGCTCGCACTGATCCCGATCGCCCGGAGTCACGGGCTGCGCATGATAGCGGAAAGTGATTATTTCGCGGGCGGGGTCTGGATGGCGTCCGGGCCTTTCGGGCTGGTGAAAGGCGGCGGCATGTCGAGGCAGGGTTCGTCCTTGCCGCGGGGCCGCTCGGGCGTGTTGAGCGGCGGCACCTTGAGCGCATTCCGGGTATCCGGCACTTCGAGGCCGGCCGGCGCCTTGAGCGGTGGCAGTTCGGGGGCGCCCGCGTAGTCCTTGTTCGACTGCTTGCAGGAGGTGCTGTTCGATTTGCAGCCCGCGAGCAGCGCGCCGGACAGCAGGACGGTGGTGAGGACGATGGCTATACGCATGGAAGTGCGACCTTTTCGGAATTCAGGAGTTCAGCGTAATGGTGACGCCGGCCGCGAACAGCGCCTCTGCAACGGCGGCGTGGTACTCGCGCGACAACGGGGTCAGGGGCAGCCGCAACGCGTCTCCGATGAGGCCCATCCGTGCCAACGCCCACTTGACCGGGATCGGATTGGATTCGACGAACAGGTTGCGATGGAGCGCCACCAGCCGCTGGTCCACCTGCGTGGCGCCCGCGCGATCGCCGCGCAAGGCTGCGGCCGCCATCTCCGCCATGGCCAGCGGCGCGACGTTTGCCGTCACGGAAATCACGCCGACCGCGCCGACACCCAGGCTGTCGCGCGCCGTGAGGTCGTCGCCCGACAGCACTTTGAAGCCGCTCCCGCACAGCGCGACGAGTTCGCGCACCCGCGTGGTCTCTCCCACCGCTTCCTTTATGCCGGCGATGCGCGCGACCCTGGAAAGGCGGGCGACGGTCGCGGGCAGGATGTCGACCGCGGTGCGTCCCGGCACGTTGTAAAGAAGGATCGGGATGCGCGAGGCGGAGGCGATCGCGGCGTAGTGCTGGAACAGTCCTTCCTGCGTCGGCTTCACGTAAGCCGGCGCCGCGATGAGCAGTGCATCGACGTCGAGCGCGGAGACCCAGCGCGCGCGCTCGACCGACGTGGCGGTGCTGCTCGTGCCGGCATTGGCGATGAGCGTCGCCCTCGTCCCGAGGACCGTGCGCGCACGCGACAGCAGGTCGCGTAGTTCGGCGTCGGTGACGGTGGCGGATTCACCTGTCGACCCCGCGACCACCACGCCGTGCGTGCCGTTCGCAAGGTGGAACTCGAGGAGACGCGTCCAGGCGTCGAAGTCGATACTGCCGTCCGGCTGCATCGGGGTCACGAGCGCCACCAGGCTGCCGGCGAACATAAGGATCCGTGAAATCTAGCGGTCGCGAATGTTACGGGCGCACGCGCCGGCTTCGCAAGCCGGTGGCTGCGGTACACTCGCGCCCAGATGAAGCAGCACCTTGCCGTATCCGCCATTGGCAGCGATCGGACCGGAATGGTCCATGACCTGACCCGCGTCATCTCCGACTGCGGCGGATCGATCAGCGAGAGCCGGATGGCCTCCCTGGGCAACGAATTCGCGATCCTCGTTCTCGTCTCGGGAAACTGGCACTCGCTCGCCAAGCTCGAGAGCGAACTCGCACGCCTCGGCGAGACCAGCGGCCTCTCCCTGCACATGAAGCGCACCGAGCCGCGCGCGCCGCGCACGGAGCTCCTCCCCTATTCCATCGACGTCGTGTGCCTCGACCAGACGGGGATCGTCGCCGGCCTGTCCGGGTTCTGCGCGAGCCGGGGAATCGACATCGCCGAGGTGTCTACGCGCACGTATCCCGCGGCGCACACCGGCGCGCAGATGTTCGCCGTGCAGATGATCATCAACGTGCCGAAGCGGCTGCAGCTCGCGCACCTGCGCGAGGAGTTCATGGACTACTGCGACGCGCAGAACTTGGACGCGATCCTGGAGCCAGTGAAGTCTTGACCGTGCAGGTTGGCAAGAAGGTTCCCGCTTTTTCGCTGCCCCGTTCGGACGGCTCGCCGTGGAAGTCCGCCGATACCCGGGGCGGAAACCTCGTGCTCTTCTTCTATCCCAAGGCGATGACGCCCGGCTGCACGCTCGAGGGCCAGGATTTCCGCGACCTGCACGCCGCGTTCAGGCGCGCGCAGACCACGGTGCTCGGCGTATCGAAGGACAGCTGTGAGCGCCAGGCGAAGTTCCGCGCGAAAGAGAAGTTCCCGTTCGAACTGCTCTCGGACGAGGACGAGAAAGTCTGCCGGCTGTTCGACGTGATCCGCGAAAAGTCTCTGTACGGAAGGAAGTTCATGGGTATCGAACGCAGCACGTTCCTCATCGGCGCGGGCGGCAAGCTCGTGACGGAGTGGCGCAAGGTCCGTGTGAAGGGTCACGCCGCCGAAGTGCTCGAGGCGGCCAGGTCGCTGTGAGCGCCGGCAAGCGCGTCGCCGGGGGCAAGCCGGCCAAACTCGTCGAACGCCGCCTGTTCGTGCTCGACACGAATGTACTCATGCACGACCCGACGGCCATCTTCCGGTTCCAGGAACACGACGTCTATCTGCCGATGGTGGTGCTCGAGGAACTCGACGCCAACAAGAAAGGCCTCTCCGAGGCGTCGCGCAACGTGCGCCAGGTCAGCCGCTTCCTCGACGACCTCATGCGCGACGCGAGCAAGGAACGGATCGACGCGGGCCTGCCGCTGGATGCCCTGTTCGGCGCCAACGGCAGCGCGCTGCCAGCGCCCAAGAATGCGCCGCAGCCCGGCCGACTCTTCTTCCAGACGCGCCAGCTCTCCTCCGCGCTGCCCGACTATCTACCGGGGCACGGCAACGACAACGCCATCCTCGCGATGACGCTCGCGCTGCAGGCGCTGCACCACGAGTCCCGCGTCACGCTGGTGTCGAAGGACATCAACCTGCGCATCAAGGCGGCGGTCGTGGGCGTACACGCCGAGGACTACTACAGCGACAAGACCATCGAGGACGCCGACGTCCTCTACACGGGGCTCGCGCCGCTGCCCGCGAACTTCTGGGAGTCGCACGGCAAGGACATGCGCTCGTGGAAGGAAGCGGACCGAACTTACTACGAGATCTCGGGGCCCGTGGTTTCCGACCTGCACTCGAACCAGTTCGTGCACGAGGATGGAGAATCCGGCATCGAGGCGATCGTGCGGCGCATCGAGGCCGGCAAGGCGACGCTCGAGCTCGCGCGCGATTTCCGCTCCGAGCGCCACAGCGTCTGGGGCGTGAGCGCGCGCAACCGTGAGCAGAATTTCGCCCTGAACCTGCTGATGGACCCGGAGATCGATTTCGTGACGATCCTCGGGCCCGCCGGGACGGGCAAGACGTTGCTCACGCTCGCCGCGGGTCTCATGCAGACGCTGGAATCCAACCGCTTCGTCGAGATCATCATGACGCGCGTGACGATCCCGCTCGGCGAGGACATCGGCTTCCTGCCGGGTACCGAAGAGGAAAAAATGGAGCCCTGGATGGGTGCGCTCATGGACAACCTCGAGGTCCTCACGAAGTCGGCCGAGGGCGGCAACTGGGGTCGCGCGGCCACGAACGACTTGCTGCGCAATCGCATCAAGATCCGCTCGTTGGACTTCATGCGCGGCCGCACCTTTCTCAACCGGTTCGTGATCCTCGACGAGGCGCAGAACCTCACGCCGAAGCAGATGAAGGCGCTCGTGACTCGCGCGGGGCCCGGCACCAAGATCGTCTGTCTCGGCAACATCGCCCAGATCGACACGCCCTATCTCACGGAAACCACGTCCGGTTTGACTTACGTCGTGAATCGCTTCCGGGGCTGGGCCCATGCCGGCCACGTCACCCTGGTGCGCGGCGAGCGCTCGCGGCTGGCGGATTTCGCCTCTGATACGCTCTGAAGCGGAAATCGGCGCCCGAACTTAACCCGCGTTGATCGAGTCCAATTCCGCGATGCGATCCCGCCTCAAATTCCTGACCGTCCTGCTGTCGTCGTGGCTCGCGCTGTCGGCGCCGCTCGAGGCGCTCGCGCAGGGTGTGGGCAACGACCTCCCCGACATCGGCAGCCCGGCATCCTCCACGCTCACGCTCGACGACGAGTACCACATCGGCCTCCAGGTGGTGCGCCAGCTGCGCGAGCAAGGCCAGGTCATCGAGGACCCCGAGGCCACCGAGTACCTGCAGGCGCTGGGTTCGCGCATCGTCGCGCAGGCAACCGGCGACTCCGTGCAACGCTTCCAGTTCTTCTTCGTTCGCGACAACACCATCAACGCCTTCGCCCTGCCCGGCGGTTTCATCGGCGTGAACTACGGGCTCTTGCTCGCCACGCGCAACGAGGCGCAGCTCGCGGGCGTGCTCGCCCACGAGATCGCGCACGTCACCCAGCGGCATATCGCGCGTCGCGTCCGTTCGCAGGCTCGCCAGAGCATCGCGACGATGGCGACGATCCTCGCGGCGATTCTCGTCGGCGCGGCCACGGGGTCGAGCGATGCCGCTCTCGGCGGCATCTCGATGGCGCAGGGCGCCGCCATGCAGCAGCAGATCAACTTCACGCGCTCGAACGAAAACGAAGCGGACCGCGTCGGCATGGGATTTCTCGCTTCGGCCGGATTCGATCCCTACGGCATGCCGGATTTCTTCGAGACCATGGGTCGCCGCCAGAGCCTCACCGGCACGAACCGCAACATGCTGCCCGAGATCCTGCAGTCGCATCCCGTCACCACGAATCGCATCGCGGAGTCGCGCTCGCGCGCCGCACAGTTCCAGGATCTGAAGCAGGTCCCCGAGAGCGTGAGCTACTCGTTGACTCGCGAGCGGCTGCGCGTGCTCGCGGCGCCGCCTGAAGAGAACATGCGCCGCTACTACGTCGATCGCCGCAAGCAACAGGACCTCACGCGCGGCGAGGAATATGGCGAAGCGCTGGCGAGCTACCAGTCGGGCAATTCCGGCGCCGCGCTCGACTACCTGACGGCGCTCGCGCGGGACTTCCCCCAGGTCCCGATGCTGCAGTCCACTCTTGGCCAGGCGCTGATGGCCTCCGGCGCCACGAACGAGGCGCTCGAGGTGTTCAAGCGCGCGCTCGTGCTCTCGCCGCGCAACATTCCGCTCACGATGCGGTACGCCGAAACCCTGTTGAAGGCCGGCAACGCGAAGGAAGCGCACGCGGTGCTGCTCGACCTCTTCAACAACGTGCCGCCCACGCCCGAGCAGATCCGCTTCACCGCGCTCGCCGCGAGCACCGCCGGCGACTCTGCCGACGCGGCTTACTACATGAGCGAATACCACATCGCCACGGGCAATCTGCCGTTGTCGGTGAGCCAGCTCGAGATGGCGCTCGCGGTTCCCAACATCACGGGCGTGCAGCGCAGCCGCTTCCAGGCGCGTCTCGACGAGGTGCGCGAGGCGATGTTCAGCGACCGCAAGCGCCGTCAGCAGCAGGAGCGGCAGGAACGGCAGGAGAAGGAAGACCGCGAGCGACGCCAGCGCGACGACACGCGCTCGACCCGCACTCGCCTCTCCGTGGCTAGCTAGAGCCGCCGTCGGCGCCGGCTGACGATCCGCAATCCGCGCCCGAATGCCCCGCGGCGGTGCAGCCCGGGTCGGCCGGGTGCGCGTGGGTCGACCCCGGCAGCAGCAGCGGCGTCCAGAACAGGACCGAGCCGTCCTCGGCGGGCTCGTCCGGCCGGCGAAAATCGTGGCGCGGCGTCAGCCGCCGCCGATAGCTCGCGTCGCCGGACGAGCGGCGCAGGGTGAGCGCAGCGATCACGACACTCAGGACGATCAGGAAAGGCACGAGCAGCGTTCTCATGAGGGACTCCGCGTGGCTGTCGGCATGGTGCAACGGCCCGCCCGCCCGCACCATCAATTCTCGCTATCCGTCTCCTCCTTTGGGGGCACTCCTGAGCCATTCAGGGCACTTACTGAGTAGAATTTCGGCCCATGGAAACCGCCCTGATTCGAAATACCACCCTGATACTGATCACCCTGCTCGCCGCCGGCTGCGCCACCGTGCCCTCGGGCAAAGCCGACCCCCGTGACCCGTGGGAGAGCTTCAATCGCGCGTCGTACCAGTTCAACGATTCCCTCGACCGCACGGTCGCGAAGCCCGTGGCCAAGGCGTACAAGAAGGTCACGCCGCGCGTCGTGCGCACCGGCGTCAGCAATTTCCTGAGCAATCTGAACAACGTCAGGACGATCGTGAACGACGTCCTCCAAGGCAAGATGAAACAGGCGGGCAAGGACTCGGGCCGCTTCCTCATGAACAGCACACTCGGACTCGCCGGGTTGTTCGACCCCGCCAGCGCGGCGGGATTCGAGCGAAACGACGAGGACTTCGGGCAGACGCTTGGAAAATGGGGCGTGAAATCAGGTCCCTACCTGATGCTGCCGTTCCTCGGCCCATCGACCGTCCGCGATTCACTCGCCCGGGTGCCCGACCAGTACACGCATCCTTTGAACTACCTCGAGGACGACAGCACCCGCTACACCATCCGCGCCGTCGACATTCTCGACCTGCGCGCCGGCCTGCTGGATCTCGATGCGCAGATCGAGAAGAGCTACGACAAGTACGCCTTCATCCGCAACGCGTGGCTGCAGCGGCGCGAGTACCAGGTGACCGACGGCAACGTCGACGACACCTCGCTGGAGCTCGAGGAAGGCATGGAAACCGACCCGGCGCTCGACGCGCCCTCGGAAACGGAATCGCAGCCCGTGGAATCCGGCACCCCCGCCCCGCCACCAGGTGGCTAGACTACGACCCGGGGGAATCGATGAGTGACAGGAAGGGAGACGATGCGCGGCTGCCGCCGTTGCTCCTGCTGCATCCGGAAGACAACATCGTCGTCGCGCGCCGCGACATCGCGGCGGGCGAGCGCGTCGAACTCGATGGCGAAGGCTTCACGATGCCGGCGAGCATCGAGCTCGGTCACAAGCTGGCGCGGCGCGCCATTGCGGCCGAGGCCCGCGTCCTCAAGTACGGCGCTCCCATCGGCTCGATGAAGATCGCGGTCGCACGTGGCGAGCACGTCCACATGCACAACCTGCGCAGCGACTACATTCCTTCCACCACGCGAGAAGGTTCGGACGGAAACTGATGACCACTCCGCCAGCGGCTGTTTCGACGATGAGAGGCTGGCCGCGCAAGGACGGCCGCAAGGGCATCCGCAACGTCGTCGCGGTGGCTTACCTCGTCGAGTGCGCACATCACGTCTCGCGTCTCATCGTGCAGAAATCGGGCGCCGACGACGTCCATCTCATCGGCTTCCCGGGCTGCTACCCGAACAAGTACGCGCTCGAGATGATGAAACGACTGTGCACGCACCCGAACGTCGGCGCGGTGCTGCTCGTGTCGCTGGGCTGCGAGAGCTTCAACCGTGAAGAGCTGCGCCGGTACGTGCACGCCAGCGGACGACCCGTCGATCTGCTCGTCATCCAGCAATCCGGCGGCACCACCAGGACACTCAACGCCGGGCTCGACATCGTGAAGAAGATGCGCGCGCAGCTCGCTCTGCAGGCCACTGTCCCGATGGCATTGAACGAACTGGTGATCGGAACCGTCTGCGGTGGCTCCGACGGCACCAGCGGCATCACCGCGAACCCGGCGGTCGGCCGCTGCTTCGACTGGCTCATCGAAAACGATGCGGCGTGCATATTCGAAGAGACCGGTGAACTCATCGGTTGCGAGCGGATCATGGCGTCCCGCGCGGTGACGCCCGAACTGGGTCGCGAGATCGAAGCCTGCGTCGAGAAGGCGGCGAACTACTATCGCATCATGGGTTACGGCAGCTTCGCGCCCGGCAACGCCGAGGGCGGCCTGACCACGCTCGAAGAGAAATCCATGGGCGCGTACTCGAAGTCGGGCTCCTCGCCGATTTCCGGGCTCATCAAGCCCGGCGACATCCCGCCACGTGGCGGCCTCTATCTGCTCGACGTCGTACCCGACGGCGAGCCGCGCTTCGGCTTCCCGAACATCTCGGACAACGCCGAGATCGTCGAACTCATCGCCTGCGGCTCGCACCTCGTCTTGTTCACCACCGGCCGCGGCTCGGTCGTGGGCTCCGCTATCTCGCCGGTGATCAAGGTGTGCGCGAACCCGGACACGTACGAGCGCATGTCCGAGGACATGGATGTGAACGCGGGCCGGATCCTGCATGGAGCCGAACTCGACGACGTCGGTCGCGAGATCTACGAGCTCGTGCAGAAACTCGCCGCCGGCGAGCCGAGCAAGTCCGAGACACTCGGCCACCAGGAATTCATCCTGACCTACAAGCAGTTCGAACCGATCGGTCCGGCGTGCCTTCCCGCCGCCTGACGAAGCCTGGAGTGACCACGTGAAACTCGTTCGATTCGGCGCCGCGGGCGCGGAGCGCCCTGGTGTCGTCGTTGCCGACGGCTCGATCGCCGACCTCTCGGGAGTCATTCCGGACGTGGCCGGCGCGGCACTATCGCCCGAGTCGCTGCAGCAGCTGGCGGCGCTCGATGCGGCCAAACTACCGCGCGCTCCGCGGGGCGCGCGTCTCGGCCCCTGCGTCGGCGGCGTCGGCAAGTTCATCGCGATCGGGCTCAACTACGCGGACCATGCCGCCGAAACCGGCGCGAAGATCCCGAGCGAACCCATCGTCTTCATGAAGGCGACGAGTTGCATCGTGGGGCCCAATGACACGGTCCTGAAGCCGCGCGGCTCCTTCAAGATGGATTGGGAAGTCGAGCTCGGCGTGGTCATCGGCAGCCACACCAGCTATATCTCCGAGGCCGATGCGCCAAGGCACATCGCGGGCTATTGCACGATCAACGACATCTCCGAGCGCCACTTCCAGACAGAGCGCGGCGGCCAGTGGGACAAGGGCAAGGGCTGTGACACCTTCGGGCCGCTGGGTCCGTGGCTCGTCACGCCGGACGAGGTCGGCGATCCCGGCAACCTATCGATGTGGCTCGAGGTGAACGGCGTGCGCCGCCAGACCGGCTCGACAAAGACGATGATCTTCAAGCCCGCGTTCATCGTGAGTTACCTCAGCCAGTTCATGAGCCTGCAGCCGGGCGACGTGATCACCACGGGCACGCCCCCGGGCGTCGGTATGGGCATCAAGCCGGAGCCGATCTTCCTGAACGTCGGAGACGTCATGGAGCTCGGCATCGAGAAACTGGGACAGCAGCGGCAAGTCGTCGCCGCCGCCTAATGGGGTCAGACCCCGTTTCCAGGAATCGGTGCCGGACGTCCTCAACAGCATCGAGGATCTGCGAGAACTCGCGCGGCGGCGAATTCCGCGCGCCCTCTTCGACTACATCGATCGCGGCTCGTACGACGAGCGCACCTGGCATCGCAATCGCGACGACCTGCGCGCGATCGAGCTGCGGCAGCGCGTCCTCGTCGACCTGACCGGCCTGTCGGCAGGCACGACGGTGCTCGGCGAGCGCTGGGATTCCCCGATCGCATTCGCACCCACGGGCCTGACCGGCCTCTTCCATCGCGACGGCGAGATCGAAGCCGCCAGGGCCATGCTCGAACGCCGCGCCCCGTTCTGCCTGAGCACGATGTCGATCTGTTCGCTGGAGGAAGTTCACGCGGCCGTGCGCCGCCCCCTCTGGTTCCAGATCTATCTCATGCGCGACCGTGCGTTCAACGAGGCGTTGATCGCGCGCGCCCTCGCGGCGGACTGTCCGGCGCTCGTCGTCACCGTGGACCTGCCGCTGCAGGGCCTGCGCCGGCGCGATCCGAAGAACGGCCTGTCGGTGCCGCCGCGATTCACGCCGGCCAACGCGTGGGAGGTGCTGATGAGGCCGCGCTGGTTGATGGGCGTGATGCTCGGAAAGCGCCGCACCTTCGGCAACCTCGCCGCGTTCTTTCCGCAGGATGGCGTCACCGCGCTGTCGGAATGGGTCGGCGGACAATTCGATCCGTCCATCACGTGGCGCGACATCGAATGGGTGCGCGCGCGCTGGCCGCACAAGCTCGTGGTGAAGGGTCTGCTGGAGCCGGACGACGCCCGAAACGCGGTGGCGGCGGGCGCCGATGCCGTCATCGTTTCGAACCACGGCGGCCGTCAGCTCGACGGCGCGACGTCGACGATCGCGGCGCTGCCGCGCGTCGCGGCGGCCGTGGGCGACCGGTGCGACGTGCTGTTCGATGGCGGGATCACGTGCGGCCAGGACGTGTTCAAGGCGCTCGCGCTGGGCGCCCGCGGTTGCTTCGCGGGGAAGGCGTTTCTCTACGGGCTGGCGGCACTCGGGGGACGCGGCGTCGCGCTGGCCCACGCCATCCTGACCCAGGAGCTCGAGATCACCATGGCGCTGACGGGCGCGCGCCGGGTCGCGGAAATAGGTTCGCACCGTCTGGTGCGCCGCTGAAAGACCGCGTCAGCCTGCAGCGGTCAGGAACTCGTCGACCTCACTGATCCGCGCGATGGCGACCAGCGATTCCGGCAGCTTCTCCAGCGTGACCGGCCGCGATCTGCGGCGGCCCCAGGCGAGCCAGTCGAGCAGCACGGCGAGCCCGGCGCTGTCGGCACGGGTCACCGCGCTGCAATCGATGACGATGCGGTCAGCGCTCGAACCCTCGAGCACGAGCACGCCGAGCTGGCGCGCATCGCGCGCCGTGGCGAAGGTCAGCTCACCCGTGACCGTGACGCGACCCGAGGAGGGCTCGCTGACTCCGACACGTGAAGTGACCTCCCCTGACATCGTTTGGCCCGCGCTCAGGTCGTCTTGCCTTTGCCGGCCTTCGCGCTCGAAGCTTTCGCCTCCAGGCGCTGGATGACGGCATCGAGGCCCTTCTGCGAAACCTCGGCGCCGTAGTCCTCGCGGTAGCTCTTCACGTAGCTGATGCCCTCGATGACGACGTCCCAGGCCTTCCACTGCCCGTTGACCTTGCGCAGTGTGTAGTTGACCGGGACCTTGGTACCGTTCGAGCGGGTGATCTCCGTGCGCACGGTGGCGCGGGTGTCCGCGTCCGTGACCTTCGTCGGCAGCACCCTCAGGCGATTGCCGGTGAAATCCACCATGGCGTCGCCATAGGTATAGAGCAGCGACTGGTAGAACGCTTTGACGAAGCGGTCACGCTGTTCGGGCGTCGCCTTGCGCCAGTGCTGGCCGAGCACGAGCTGCGCCGCGTAGGGCGTATCGAAGTTCGGCAGCAGTGTCTGCTCGACGAGTTGGTAGAGGCCGGTCGGATCCTTCCGGAATTCCTCGCGGCGCTTGTCGATGCCCGACAACAGGATGTTCGCCGAGCTTTCGATGAGCTGCGACGGGCCGGTGGCGTCGACGGCGGCCGGCGCCGGCTTGCCATTGGTGGTGGGGGCGGCGGTCTGCGCCACGGCCAGGCCGCCGACTGCTAACAACATCGAAATGAACCCTGCCTGAACGGTGCGCGAAATCTTCATGATCATTTTGGCTCCTGTGCCGGCGCGTCGGTCTTCTGCTCGTCCGGGCCCTTGCTCGCCATGTTGGCGAAGAACTTGTTCACCAGGCTCTCGAGCACGATGGCCGACTGCGTGAACTCGATTTGACCGCCCTCCTTGAGGAAGGTTTCAGCGCCACCGGGGCCGATGCCGACGTACTTGCCACCCAACAGGCCCGCCGTCTGGATGCTCGCATCGCGGTCCTCCGGAATCTCGGAGAACTGCTTCTCGATGCGCAACGCGACTTCGGCCTTGAAGTCCTTGGGGTCGAATCTGATTGACTCCACGCGACCGACGCGGACGCCAGCCATCGTGACCGGCGAACCTTCCTTGAGATCGCCGATGTTGTCGAACTTGGCCGTGACGCGGTAGCCATCGGAGCCGCCCGATAGTTTGAGCGAAGTGCCCGGCAACTGCGTCGTCAGGAACGCGAGCGCCGCGAATCCGAGCAGCACGAAGAGGCCGGTGCCGATCTCGAGGGAGCGTGGGTTTTGCATGGGCGGGATCCGGTCAGGAAGTGGTTAGGAAGGCCGCGGTGAGCATGTAGTCAATGAGCAGGATGAGCACGGAACACGTGACGACCGTGCGCGTCGTCGCGAGGCCGACACCCTCCGCGGTGGGCGCCGCGTGATAGCCCTCGTATACCGCGATGAGGCTGCAGGCCGTGCCGAACGCGACGCTCTTGATGATGCCCTCGACGACGTCGTCGAGCCGGACGGCGCCCTGCGTCTGCGACCAGAACGCGCCCGTGTCGACGCCCATGAGCGAGACGCCGATGAGCTGGGCGCCGAACAGGCCGACGCCGCAGAAGATGGCGTTCAGCAGTGGCATCGCAACGAAGCCGCCGAGGAAGCGCGGGACGACGACGTAACGCACCGGGTCCACCGCCATCATCTGCATCGCCGTCAACTGGTCCGTGGCCTTCATGAGGCCGATCTCCGAGGTGAGCGAGGTCCCCGCGCGGCCCGCGAACAGCAGCGCCGTCACGACCGGCCCCAGTTCCTTGAGCAGCCCCAGGGCGGCGGCAACGCCGAGCGCATCCTCCGAGCCGAAACGCTGCAGGAGATCGAAGCCCTGCAGCCCCAGCACCATGCCGACGAACAGGCCGGACATCATGATGATGACGAGCGAACGCCCGCCCGCATTGTAGATCTGCGCGACGATGAGTCGCGGCTTTGCGAACGCCGGCACGATCTGCACGACGATGCGCCATAGAAACACTGCGACCGCGCCGATGCGGCGCAAGGTCGCGACCGGCGCCGATTCCGCGCCCGCGCTCAAGGCGCCTCCTCGAGCAATTGCTTGGCGTAGTCCGGCGCCGGGTAGTGGAACGTCACCGGACCATCCGCCAGACCGCCCATGAACTGTCTGACCTCGGGCAGGTCGCTGCGTCGCAGTTCGTCCGGCGTCCCCTTCGCGACCACCTTGCCCCCGGACAGCAGGAAACTGTCGTGGGCGATCTCGGAGAGCTCCTGCACGTCGTGCGACACGACGATCGAGGTGATGCCGAGCGCTTCGTTCATTTGCTTGATCAGCCGGCAGATCACGCCCATCGAGATGGGATCGAGACCGACGAAAGGCTCGTCGTAGATGAGGATGTCGGGGTCCATGACGATGGCACGCGCCAGCGCGACGCGACGCGCCATGCCGCCCGACAGCTCCACGGGCATGAGCCGCGCGGCGCCCCGCAGACCGACCGCGTGCAGCTTCGTGAGCACGAGCTGGCGTATGAGCGACTCGGGTAGTTTGGTGTGGGCGCGCAACGGGAACGCCACGTTCTCGTAGACGTCGAGATCGGTGAGCAACGCGCCGTTCTGGAACAGCATGCCCATGCGCCGGCGCAGCGCGAACAGCTCCTGGCTGCGCATCGTCGAGACTTCGTCGCCAAAGACCCGGACGCTGCCGCGCTCGGCGTGAGCCATGCCCGTAATGAGCCTCAGGAGGGTCGTTTTGCCCGTTCCCGAGGGTCCCATGAAGGCGGTGATGCGTCCGCGGCGCGCGATGATGTCGAGGCCGTCGAAGATCGTGCGTCCGCCAATGGCATAGCGCACGTCGCGGACCTCGATGACGGCTTCGTCGGGGGGAGTGTTCGTGGCCAAGTCGCTCATTCGAAAGGGCGCGAAGGATAGCAAAAGGCCACTGACGGCTTACAGTTGGATTGAATCGGTACTAAAATGGTCCCACTTTGACAGACCCGACTTTGGGCGGTTCCCCATGCTTCGCATCGGCAAATTGACGGACTACGCGACCGTGATCCTGGCGACACTGGCCGGCGAGCGCGCGCGCCTGCTGAACGCCGGAACGCTCGCGGAACGCACCCACATCGCGGCGCCCACGGTCAGCAAACTCCTGAAGCAACTGCAGCGCGCAGGCCTGGTCGATTCCACGCGCGGCACGCACGGCGGATATCGCCTGGCGCGATCGCCCGAGCAGATCACGGCGGCCTCGATCTTGGACGCGCTCGAGGGGCCGATCGCGCTCACGGATTGTTCGGCGGGCGCCGGGGGATGCTGTCTCGCAGACAGTTGTCAGGTCAGCCGCACGTGGCAGCGATTGTCGGCCGCGATCCGCAAATCCCTCTCCGAGGTCTCGCTCGCGCAGCTCGCCGGACTCGATTCGCGCACCCCGGTGCTGCCTATCGAGCGGGAGCTCAAGCAGCTGACCCGCCGGCCGGCCTGAACCCATGAGCACCCCCGAAATCGACAGCCTGCTCCAGCAGAGCTACCGCCACGGCTTCGTGACGGATATCGAGTCCGACACTTTGCCGCCGGGTCTCGATGAAGACGTCGTGCGCTTCATCTCCCGCAAGAAGAAGGAACCCGAGTTCCTGCTGAACTGGCGACTCAAGGCCTACCGGCACTGGCTGACGATGAAGGAGCCGCACTGGGCGAAGCTGCGCGTGCATCCGATCGACTACCAGGGCATCTCGTATTTCTCGGCGCCGAAGCGCGATCCCAACGCACCCAAGAGTCTCGCGGAAGTCGACCCGAAACTGCTCGCCACCTACGAGAAGCTGGGCGTGCCGCTGCACGAGCGAGCGCGGCTCGCGGGCGTCGCCGTCGACGCGGTGTTCGACAGCGTCTCCGTCGCGACGACGTTCAAGGAACGCCTGGCCGAAGCCGGCGTGATCTTCTGCTCGTTCTCGGACGCGGTGCAGAAGCACCCGGCCCTGATCGAGAAGTATCTCGGTACCGTTGTGCCGCATACCGACAATTTCTTCGCCGCGCTCAACTCCGCGGTGTTCTCCGATGGCTCGTTCGTCTACGTGCCGCCCGGGGTCCGTTGCCCGATGGAGCTGTCCACCTACTTCCGCATCAACGCGAAGAACACGGGGCAGTTCGAACGCACGCTGATCATCGCCGCGCCGGGCTCGCACGTGAGCTATCTGGAAGGCTGCACGGCGCCGATGCGCGACGAGAACCAGCTGCACGCGGCCGTGGTCGAGCTGATCACCGAGGACGACGCCGAGATCAAGTACTCCACCGTGCAGAACTGGTACCCGGGCGACGAGCGCGGCATCGGCGGCATCTACAACTTCGTGACCAAGCGCGGCGAGTGCCGCGGCCGCAATTCCAAGATCTCGTGGACGCAGGTCGAGACCGGCTCGGCGATCACGTGGAAATACCCTTCCTGCGTGCTCAAGGGCGAAAACTCCGTCGGCGAGTTCTACTCCGTCGCCACCGCCAACAACTACCAGCAGGCGGACACCGGGACGAAGATGATCCACATCGGTGCGAACACGAAGAGCACGATCGTCTCCAAGGGCATCTCGGCAGGTCACGGCCAGAACAGCTATCGCGGCCTGGTGAAGATCCTGCCCTCCGCGCACGGCGCGCGGAACTTCACGCAGTGCGACTCCCTGCTCATGGGCGGGAACTGCGGCGCGCACACCTTTCCGTACATCGAGACGCGCAATCCCAGCGCGACGGTGGAGCACGAGGCGTCGACCTCGAAGATCAGCGAGGACCAGTTGTTCTATTGCCTGCAGCGCGGCATCGACGAGGAAGACGCGGTGAACATGATCGTGAGTGGGTTCTGCAAGACGGTCCTCGACGTCCTGCCGATGGAATTCGCCGTCGAAGCGCAGAACCTGTTGGCCGTGAGCCTGGAAGGTGCCGTCGGATGAGTGCATTGCTCGAAATCTCCAACCTGTCCGCCAAGGTCGGCGGGAAGAACGTGCTCAACGGGCTGTCGCTGACGATCGGCGCGGGCGAAGTGCACGCGATCATGGGTCCGAACGGTTCGGGCAAGAGCACGCTGTCGTACGTGCTCGCCGGCCGTCCCGGTTACGAGATCACCGGCGGCAGCGTCCGCTACCGCGGCGCGGACCTGCTCTCGCTGCCGACGGAGGAGCGTGCGCGCGCCGGCCTCTTCCTCGGCTTCCAGTACCCGGTCGAGATCCCCGGCGTGAACAACGTGTACCTGCTGAAGGCTGCACTCAATGCGAAGCGCAAGGCGTCGGGCCAGCAGGAAGTGGACGCCTACGAGTTCCTGCAGCTCGTGCGCGCGAAGATGAAGCTCATGCAGATCGACGAGAGCTTCCTCAAGCGCGGCGTCAACGAGGGCTTTTCGGGCGGCGAAAAGAAGCGCAACGAAATCCTGCAGATGCTCGTGCTCGAACCCGCGCTGGCGGTGCTCGACGAAACGGATTCCGGGCTCGACATCGATGCGCTCAAGGTCGTGGCCAAGGGCGTGAACAGCCTGCGATCGTCCGAGCGTGGCGTGCTGCTCATCACCCACTACCAGCGCCTGCTCGATCACGTCGTCCCGGATTTTGTCCACGTGCTCGCGCGCGGTCGCATCGCGAAGACCGGGGGCAAGGAACTCGCGCTCGAACTCGAGCGCCGCGGCTACGACTGGGTGCTCGAGGTAGCCTGAGTGAGCGCCCTGCCGGACATCGCGCTGCCCACGAACCGCGACGAGAACTGGCGGTACGCCAACCTCCGTCCGCTCGCGAAGGCGAAGTCGGATGCCATCGCTGCCCACGACCCCGCGACGCCAGTCGACCTGCCCGCGATCCTGCCGGATTACGAACGCTGGGTCTTCATCGACGGCCACTACTCGCGCGAGTTGTCGACCGACACCGACGCCTCCTGCGCGCGGCTCATCGGCGTGCGCGAGGCCGGCGACACGCTGCTGACGATGCTGGACCTGGATCTGGCGCAGGCCGGCGTCGATTTCTCGCTGGCGCGGGTGAATGGCGCGCGCGGTGACGTCGTACTGCACATCGCGCCGCCGGACCGGGCGCAGGCACGGATCGAGATCATTTTCATCGCGTCGGCCGCCGCTGCCGCGGGGACTTCCTATCCACGCGTCCAGGTTCACGGCGGGCGCAGCTCGCACCTGCGACTCGTCGAGCGTCACCTGAGCGCCGGCGCCACCGATCCGCTGGTCAATGCCGCAGTCGACATCGCCCTGCGCGCCGATGGAATCGTCGATCACTGTCGCGTCCAGAACTGCGCGGATGGCGCGGGCTGCTTCGACACGTTGACGGCGCACGTCGGCGAGCGCGCGACGTACCGGCTGCGCACCGTGACGCTCGGTGGCATCGCCTCGCGCTCGACGATCTTCGTCAAGCTCGCGGGCCGCGCGGCACGCTGCGAGTTCTCCGCCGCCGTCATTGCCAACGGATCGCAGGGGCACGACGTGTTCGCGGGGATCGATCACGTGGCGCCCGGCACCTCGACCCGCGAGACATTTCGCGGAATCGCCACCGACCGCGGAAAGCTCGCGTTCAATGGCAAGATGATCGTGCGCGAGACCGCGCACGGCGCGGATTCCGACCAGTCGCTCAAGTCCCTGCTCACGGGAAGCGGCGCCGAGGCCGCGGCGCGGCCGCAACTCGAGATCTACACCGACAAGGTGAGCGCCAAGCACGGCGCGACCACAGGCAAGCTCGACGAGCAGATGCTGTTCTACCTGTTGTCGCGCGGACTCGATCGCCTGCAGGCCCAGGCCCTGCTGCAATGGGCATTCATCGAGGAGACCGTGTCGCAGGTCGAGCTCGCGCCGCTGCGGCTGGAGATCGAGCAGCTGATCGCCACGCGGCTGAACGAGATATCGCGCCTCGAAGGGCTCGTCACGAACTCATGAACGCGAAACTCGAAATGACCCCGAACGAGTACGATGCGGAACGCGTCTGGCGCGACTTCCCGATCCTGCGCCGCGAAGTGCATGGACGGCCGCTCGTGTATCTCGACAGCGCCGCGTCGTCGCAGCGTCCGGCGAGCGTGATCGCCGCCGTCGACCGTTACGAGACCTTCCACCACGCCAACGTGCACCGCGGCGTGCACCAACTCAGCCAGGAAGCCACCGATCTCTTCGAGCGAGCGCGCGCGCGCGTGCGCGGCTACGTGAACGCCGGGTCGACGCGCGAAGTGGTGTTCACGCGCGGCACGACCGAGTCGATCAATCTCGTCGCGCAGAGCTACGCCCGGCCTCGCCTGCAGCCCGGCGACGAGATCCTGCTGACGGCGCTCGAGCACCACGCGAACATCGTGCCCTGGCAGCTCGTCGCCGCGCAGACCGGCGCGGTCGTCAAGGCAGCCCCGATGGATCGCCGCGGCGTCGTGTCGGTGACCGACGTCGCCGCGCACATCAACGAACGCACGAAGATCGTCGCCTGCGCGCACGTGTCCAATGCGCTCGGCACGGTGTTGCCCGTCCGCGAGATCGCGCAGGTCGCGCACGACCGCGGCGCCGTCCTCCTCGTCGACGGCGCGCAGGCCGTGCCGCACCAGCGCGTCGACGTCGCGGCGCTCGACTGCGACTTCTACGCCTTCTCGTCACACAAGATGTACGGGCCCACGGGCATCGGCGTGCTCGTCGGCCGCGAGCGCCTGCTCGAGGAGATGCCCCCGTGGCAGGGCGGCGGCGACATGATCCTCACGGTCTCGTTCGAGAAGACCACGTTCAACACACTGCCTTACAAGTTCGAGGCGGGCACGCCGAACATCTCCGGCGCGGTGGGTCTCGCCGCCGCCATCGACTACATCGAGTCGCTCGGCCTGCAGAAGATCCATGCGCACGAGCAACGCCTGCTCGAGAGCGCGACCCGCCAGCTCGCAGCGGTCCCGGGCCTCGATCTCATCGGCACGGCACCCGACAAGGCGGCGGTGATCTCGTTCACCATCGACGGCATCCACCCGCACGACCTCGGCACGATCCTCGATGCGGAGGGCGTCGCCATACGGACCGGACATCATTGCGCGATGCCGGTCATGGAATTCTTCGGCGTCCCCGCGACGGCGCGCGCCTCGTTCGCGTGCTATACGCGCGAATCGGACATCGACGCGCTCGTCCATGCGCTCGCGAAGGCGCGCGAGGTGTTCGGCTGATGGACCTCAAGGACCTGTACCGCGAGGTGATCCTCGACCACAACAAGAGCCCGCGTCTCTTCGGCCGCCTGGATCCCGCCGACTCGTCCGCCGACGGCCACAACCCGCTGTGCGGCGACCGGCTGCACGTCACGCTCAGGCTCGACGGCGAGCGCGTCTCCGATCTGCGATTCGACGGCAAGGGATGTGCGATCTCGGTCGCCTCGGCTTCGTTGATGTGCGAAGCGGTCAAGGGCAAACGCCGCGAGGAGATCGCGCACCTGTTCGGCGAGATCCACGCCGTGCTCACGCACCACGACGCGCCCATTCCCGAAGATTTGGGCAAGCTCGCCGCGCTCGCGGGCGTCCGCGATTTTCCGGTGCGCGTGAAATGCGCCAGCCTCGCCTGGCACACCCTGAACGCCGCGTTGGCGAACGCCAGCGATCCGGTCAAGACCGAGTAATCGGCCGATGCGCACCCACGACAACGAGCCCTTCGTCCTGCGCCGCGACGTCAAAGCCGTGATGGTGCCGGCCGGCATCGACATCGAGCTCAAGTCCGGGCAGTCCGGCTTCATCACGCAGGCGCTGGGCGGCAGTTTCACGCTGTACATGGAAGGCAACCTGTTCCGCCTGTCCGGCGCCGACGCCGATGCCATCGGCAAGGAAGTCGTGAAGCCGCCTGAACTCCCGCCGAACTCGACGGAGGACGACGTGCTCACCGCCGCCTGGGACCAGCTGCGGACTTCCTACGATCCGGAGATTCCCATCAACATCGTCGACTTGGGTCTCATCTACGAATGCACGGTGAGTTCCGAGCCCGATGGCCAACGGCAGATCAATGTCCGGTTGACGCTGACGGCGCCTGGGTGCGGCATGGGTGACGTGCTCGTCCAGGACGTGCGGCAGAAACTCGAGATCATCCCGACGGTCGCCGCCGCCAACATCGAACTCGTCTTCGACCCGCCGTGGAATCAGTCGATGATGTCCGAGGCGGCGCGCCTGCAGACGGGGATGTTCTGACCTCAGGTTATGTCCGGCTGGACTGACATCGGGAGCCTGGCCGAACTCGAAGCCAGTTCACGTCTCGAAAGCGACGTCGAGGGTTACCGGGTGCGGGTGGCCCGGGTCAATGGCACGCTGTATGCATTCGAAGACCGCTGCACGCACGACGACTCGCCGTTCGACGATGGACCGATCGAGGACTCCGAGATCGTCTGTCCGCGACACGGCGCGCGTTTTTGTCTGCGCACCGGGGAGGCCCTCACGCCTCCGGCATACGAGCCGCTGCGTATCTTCGAAGCTCGCGAAAACGCGGGCCGAATCGAGGTACGTGTTTGACGATTCCAATACAAAAGCGACTCACTTTGATCCGTCACGGCAACGCCGAAGCGGAAACCGACGTTCGCGATTTCGAACGGCCGCTCACCCGGAAGGGATTGTCCGAAGCCGCGGAAATGGCCAAGCGTTTCCAGGAACGCGGGCTCGTTCCCGACTTGATCCTGGCGAGCGCCGCCGTGCGCACGCGCGAGACCGCGGAGACGTTCGCGAAGGTGCTCGGTGTCGCGCCGCGACTGCTGCAGCTGGACGATTCGCTGTATCTCGCCGAGGGAGATCACATCCTGGGCCTGATCCGCCACGGCGGCCCGCGCGTCGGTCACCTGATGTTGATCGGACACAACCCCGGGATCTCGGCGACTGCCATCGCGCTCGCGCCCGATGTCGTCAACAGCGACCTGCCGACCTGCGGCGCGCTCACGATGTCGGTGGGTTGCAAGGCTTGGAATCTCATCGATCGGCGCTGCGTTCGCGAGGCCGAGGTGCAGGTTCCCAGCAAGAAGTTCTTCGACTTCAGCTAGCCGATTTCGCGATCTGCGCGATGTCCACGATCGCGCCCTGATCCCGGTCGCGCTGGCCGGCAATCCCCGGCAACTGCGGATCGCCGACATGATATTTGTCGCGCCCGCCCTGCTTCGACCGGTAGAGCGCCTCGTCGGCCAGGCGGACCAGCGTCTCGCGGTCGCGCGCCATCGTGGAGTCCGAGATGCCGAAACTCGCGGTGAACGTGGGGCCACCGGAGAGCAGCAGCGACTGCGCGAGCGCGGCGCGCAGCCGCTCGACCACTTCGGCCGCCCGCTCGGCATTCGCGCCGGGCAACAGCAGCGCAAACTCCTCGCCGCCCCAGCGCACCACGTGGTCGCGGTCGCGCACCACGCCGCGTGCGGTGTCCGAGAAGAGCTTCAGCGCGCGATCGCCCGCCTCGTGGCCCAGCGTGTCGTTGAGCCGCTTGAAGAAGTCGAGGTCCGCCATGACGAACGAGAACGTGGAATCGACGGCCAGGAGATTGTTCAGGATTTCCTCGGCGGCGCGTCGATTCGCGAGACCCGTGAGACTGTCCGTGCTCGCCTGCAGCTGCGAGCGCTCGAACGCGCGCAAAGTCCCGATGCGTGTGCCCGCGTGGACGCCGAGCGCGGTCAGCTGCGCTATCTGTTCGGGATTCGGCGGCTTTCCCTTCGCGCCGGTCACGTGCAGGACGCCGAGCGCACGGCCCATGAAATTGACCGGTACGCAGGCCGCCGACAGCGATCCTCCCATCCGCCCGAGAAGTTTGGGACACGCGTTGAGTGCCTCCGCGTCCGGGAAGATCTGCGCATGTCCGCGTCGGACGGCGATGCAGCTGTACGGTGATTCCACCGAGCAGTTGGGTGATCCGGTCTTGGGATGCACGCAGGCCCGTTCGAGGTGGGCACGTGAAGAGTCGGCGAGCAGCAGCTCCATCGGGTGCACGTCGGAGATCGCGCCCATCGCGCGCGCGATCACGCGGTCGGCCTCGGTCTCCGAATCCGCCATCTCGAGGGCCTCGACGAGCTGGTTGCTGAAGGTGCTGCGGCCCGCCTCCGAACGCAGTCGCGTGAGCATCCCCTGCATCGTGTCCGCGAGCAGGTTCACCATGCGCGCCAGGGAATTCACCTCGGCCGCGCCGTGCAGCTCGCAGCGGTTGTCCATGTCGCCGGCGGCAAGCGACTGCGCGACGTCGCTCACCGCGCGAATGGATTTCTGGATCGACCGTGCGCCGCGCCAGAGCATGAGCCACATCAACACGCCGACGGCGGCCCCCCCCACGATGACCCCGGTCGTGATGCGCCACGACTGGCTCTCCTGCTGGAGCACGCGCGTCTCGACCCGTTGCAGGATGCTGCGCATGCGGACCATTGCATCGGTCGTCGCCGTTTCGAACGCCACGCGGCGCGGCTCGAACTCCGCGAATCTCCATGCGCCGCCGTGGCCATCCTGTTGCAGCAGCGAGTCGACACTGGCGAGGTACTGATTCGCGGGAACCCGGACGTTGTCGATCGCGGTCGCAACCTCGGAGGATTTCGGCATTCTCGCGATGCTGGCGACGCGCGTGCGCAGGGCGCGCGCGAGTCCGCGTGCGTCGATCAGGTCGCTGGCGTTCTCCGCAGAAGTGCCCGCCGAGGCACCCAGCAGGCGCTGTTCGAGCTGCTCCCGCAGCACCCGGGTCTCGTCGAGTCCGCGCTGCACAGCGGCGACGCGCGCGAGGTCAGCGCTCGCCCCCACCTGCCGGTGCATGGCGAGCAATGCGCTACCGATGACCACCACCCCGGCGATCACCAGTACGCCCAGCATTATGTGAAAGCGATGGCTGATCGACGTATCGCCGAACCAGCGCCACTTCGGTTGACCAATCACTCTCCCCGACCTCCGGTGAATTGCGTGACCACCCTATCGGCCGGAGTCGGGGTATTCGTTAGGGGCGCAGTGATGCCGCGGCCTGATGCCACCGCGACACAGTGCTCAGATTCCGCAGGACGAGGTTCGGGACCCTGTGCTAGGCGGCGGCCAGCATGGCTGGGCGGCGGCCGGCATGGCTAACGCGCCGCGAGCGACAGCAGGCCCGCATTGCCCCCGATGGCGGAGGTATTCGTCGTGATCGTCTGTTCGTTCGCCATGCGGTGCAGGTAGTGAGGGCCGCCGGCCTTGGGCCCGGTGCCCGAGAGGCCGTTGCCGCCGAATGGCTGCACGCCCACCACTGCCCCGATCATGTTGCGATTGATGTAGACGTTGCCGATGCGCAGCTCGCGGGCCACGCGCTGCGCGAGCCCGTCGATGCGCGTATGGATGCCGAGCGTGAGGCCGTAACCGAGCGCGTTGACGGCCCGTACGACGGCGTCGAGATCGCGGGCGCGGTACTTGAGCACGTGCACGATGGGACCGAATACCTCTTTCTTCATCGCATCGAGCGAATCGATCTCGACGGCCAGCGGCGCGAAAAAGCGGCCCCCGGTCACCCTGCACGGCGCGCGATGATGCCAGCGAGCCCTGGCCGTGATCCCTGCCGCATGCGCTTCGAGCATCTTCAATGCCTCGTCGTCGATGACGGGGCCGACGTCGGTCGACAACGCGGCCGGATCGCCGATGCGGATTTCGTCCATGCAGCCCGCGAGCAGCGTCTGCACGCGCGGCGCGATCTCCTCCTGCACGAGCAGGATGCGCAGCGCCGAGCACCGTTGACCGGCGCTGTTGAAACCCGAATTGACGACGTCGAGCACGAGTTGCTCGGCGAGCGCGGAGCTGTCCGCGAGCATGACGTTGAGTCCGCCGGTCTCCGCGATCAGCGTACCCACGGCGCCGGGACGCTGCGCGAGCGAGCGTTCGATGAGCCGCGCGGTATCGGTCGACCCGGTGAACACGATACCCGCGAGACGCGGATCGCGGGTCAATGCGCCACCCACTTCCGCGCCCTCACCCGGCACGAACTGCAGCACCTCGGGCGGCACCCCCGCCTGCAGCAGCAGGCCCGTGGCGTAGGCCGCGGTCAGCGGGGTCTGCTCCGCGGGCTTCGCGACCACGGCATTTCCGGCGGCGAGCGCCGCGGCCACCTGGCCCGTGTAGATCGCCAGCGGGAAGTTCCACGGACTGATGCAGCCGAACACGCCCTTGCCGCGCAGCCGCAGCAGGTTGCGTTCCCCGGTCGGACCCGGCAGGGCGACTTCGTGCGAAAAATCGCGGCGCGCCCGCGCGGCGTAATAGCGCAGGAAATCCACGGCCTCACGCACTTCGCCGAGCGCATCGGGCAGCGTCTTGCCCGCCTCGCGCACGCAGCGTGCGATGAACGCGGGGGTATGTTCTTCGAACAATACGGCGGCGCGTTCGAGCACCTGCGCCCGCTTCTCCCCACCCATCGCATCCCAGTCCTCCTGCGCGTTCGCCGCCGCGCCGATCGCGGCCTCGACGATTGCCGCGTTCGCATTCGCCACGCTGCCGATCTGATCGTCGATGCGCGCGGGATTGAACAGGGGCTGCGCCGCACCCGCGGCCACCTTGCCCACGCTCACGATGGGCGCCGCGCTCCATGGCTGCTGGGACGCGCGCCCGGCGTCGCGCATCAGCGCGTCGACCGCCTGGCCGTCGGCGAAGTTGAAGCCCGCGGAGTTCGTGCGCTCGGGCGCGAACAGGTCTGGCGGCAGCGGAATGCGCGGGTGCGCGACGCGTTCGAGCGAGTCCACGTCGGCGATCGGGTCCGCGACGACCTCTTCGGCGGGCAGGCTCGCATCGACGATGCGATTCACGAACGAGG
>CADEED010000012.1:32885-54769 GCA_902826225.1 uncultured Pseudomonadota bacterium
AACGAGGTGTTGGCGCCGTTCTCGAGCAACCGGCGCACGAGATACGGCAGCAGGTCCTCGTGGGCGCCGACCGGCGCGTAGACACGGCAGGCGTGCCTGCCCCAGGGGCCGCGTACCACGCTGTCGTACAGCTCCGCGCCCATGCCGTGCAGCCGCTGGAATTCGAAGCGGCCCGCGTCGCCGAACAGCTCGGCCACGTGCGCGATCGTGTGCGCATTGTGCGTGGCGAACTGCGGATAGATCCGGTCGCTGGCGCTCTCGAGCAGACGGGCGCAGGCGAGATACGCGACGTCGGTATTGGGCTTGCGCGTGAACACCGGGTAACTCGGCAGCCCGCGTTCCTGCGCACGCTTGATCTCGCTGTCCCAGTACGCACCCTTGACGAGGCGCAGCGTGATGCGCCGGTCGCTGGTGCGGGTCTTCTGGATCAGCCACTCGATGACGGAGAGCGACCGCTTCTGGTACGCCTGCACCGCCAGGCCGAAGCCCGCGTAGCCGCGCGTGACCTCGCTGTCGAGCAGCTTGTCGACGAGCAGCAGCGAGATCTCCAGCCGCTCGGCTTCCTCGGCATCGAGCGTCACGCCGATGCCGGCATCGCGCGACTCGCGAACGAGCTGCTCGACGACCGGATACAGCTCGCGCATCACGCGATCCACCTGCGTGAACTCGTAACGCGGGTGCAGCGCCGACAGCTTGATCGAGATGCTGTGGCGCGCCGTGATCGAATCGCGCGTTTCGACCTTCTTCCCGACGGACGCGATCGCCGCGGAATACTTCTCGCGATAGCGCTCCGCATCCGCGCGCGTCAACGCGGCTTCGCCGAGCATGTCGAACGAATACCGATACGCCTTCTCGTCCTTGCCGGCCGCGCGATCGAGGGCCTCCTCGATGTCGCGGCCCATGACGAACTGGTGCCCGAGGATGCGCATCGCCTGCTTGAGCGCCGCGCGCGCCACGGGCTCGCCGAGCTTGCCCACCAGGCGTGCATACCAGGATCGCGCTTCGCCCACCTCGTTGCGATCGAGCGAGACGACGCGGCCCGTGAGCATCAGCCCCCAGGTGGAGGCGTTCACGAGCATCGACTCCGAGTCGCCCAGATGCTCGTCCCAGGCGCCGGTCGGGATCTTGTCGGCGATCAGGCGATCGGCGGTCTCTCCGTCCGGAATGCGCAGCAGCGCCTCCGCGAGGCACATGAGGATCACGCCTTCACGGGACGCGAGGCTGTATTCGCGCAGGAAGGCATCGAGCGCGCCGCCCGAACTGCGGGCGGCGCGGACGGCCTGGACGAGCGCCAGTGCGCGGGCGCTGACGTTGCGGGTCGCCGATTCCGACAAACGGGCGCTGTCGCTGAGCTCGCGCACGAGCGCCTGTTCGTCGGCGAGATAACGGGAGTTGATGGCCCGGGCGATGGAGTCCGGGCGTTCCAGGGGGCTGAAATGCGTCATGAGGGGCTGAATTCTATTGAATTGCCATCCGGAAGCCCCCAATTTCGGCGCCATGAGTTCTTCCGTCCGCGCCGTCTCGACGGCCACCTTCCCCGCCGAAGTCCTGAACGCCTCCGCGTCACAGCCCGTGCTCGTCGATTTCTTGGCGCCCTGGTGTGGTCCCTGCCGAATGCTGGGGCCGGCGCTCGAGCAGCTGGCCGACGAGAACGAAGGCAAGGTCAAGGTCGTCAAGGTGAACACCGACGAGAACCAGGATCTCGCGCAGCAGTTCCAGATCCGCAGCATTCCGGCCGTGAAGCTGTTCCGCGGCGGCCGGGTCGTCGACGAATTCGTCGGCGTGCAGCCGCTCGCGCGCCTGCGCGAGTTCCTCGAACCGCACATGCCGCGAGCGTCGGCGGCCGAGCATCTCGCCGCGCGCGCGCTTGCCGACGCGGGCGACTACGCCGGCGCGATCGCCAGATTGCGCGCGATCTCGCAGAGTGATTCGGCCAACCTCGATGCCCGCCGGGACCTGGCGCGTGTCCTCGCCCTGTCCGGAGACGTCGTCGGCGCATCTCAGGTCCTGGGCGCGTTGCCCCCGCCGGCACAGAGCGACCCGGCATCGAACGCCGTGCGTGCCCTGATCCATTTCGCGGCGCTGGCCACCGAAGACGCGGCCCGCACCGACTCCGCGCGCGCCGCGGCCGCCCGCTCGATCCTGGGCGGAGGGCTCGATGCCGCGATCGAAACGCTGCTGGCGCGCATGCAGGGCGACCGTGCCTTCGCGACGCGCGCCGGTCGCGAGGACCTGCTGCAGGCGTTCGCGGTGCTGCCGGCCACCGACGATCGCCTCGCGGGCTGGCGCCGCCGGTTGGCCGCCCTGCTCAACTAGTGGTCGTTCGACGAGGATTGCTGCGCTCGCCTTTTCAGCCGCGACAGTTTCCGGCCTTCGGGCAGGACCACGCTTCCTAGCTAGTCACTCGCCGCTTCGCGACGCAGGCGCTCCGCCTCGCCGCGGCCGAGGTACGCGACGATCCCGAACCGCGCGACGTACAGCAGCGGGATCAGCGCGACGGCCGCGCTCATCTTGTACACGTAGTTGACGGTGCCGACCGCCAGGAACTGCGGGATCGACCAGTGCTGCGGTCCGATCACGAAGGCGATGTACAGCACGATGAAACTGTCGAGGAGCTGCGAGACCGCCGTCGAGGCGGTGGCGCGCAGCCACACGAACCGCTCGCCCGTCACCTTCAGGATGCGGTGGAAGATCACCACGTCGACGAGCTGGCCGACGAGGAAGGCGACGATCGATCCGCAGATCGTCCACAGGCCCTGTCCGAAGATGAGCGCGTAGGCCTTCTGGATGTCGGGAACGCCCATGTCCCTGTTGATGTCGACCCAGAACGTCGCGGGCGACAGCGAGATGGCGGCGTACGCCGCAAAGAACGCATAGGCGATCAGGAAGACCGCGATCCAGGAGATGAGCCGCACGCCGCGGACGCCGAAGTACTCGTTGATGACGTCCGTCATGATGAAGACGAACGGCCAGACGAGGACGCCGGCGGTGAAATTGAGCGTTCCCGAAATGCCGAACAGCGACCAGTTGAACGGATCGGACCCGAGCGTCGCCTCGAGCGCGAAGATCTTCACGCCGACGAACTCGCCGATCAGCGCGTTCGTCAGAAAGAAGCCCGCCAGAAAGATGAAGAGGCGGTTCGCCCGTTGGTCGGTGGTACGCATTTCCGGGTCGAGGCCTCAGTCCCGGCCACGCAGCCGGCGAAGCTCACGGCGGCCGTGCTTGTCCGGGCGCTCGAGGGAACGCGGGGCAAAGGCCGAGGCGAGCTTTGCCGCCTCGATGTACTTCTCGCGCGCCGCGCGCGCGGCGTCAGTTTCGGCGTAACAGGCCTGGGCCAGCGGGGCCGACCCGCGCCGGTCCGGCAGGCGCAGCACCGCGCATTCGAACTGGAACCCCGCTCGCGTGATCGTGAGGCAGTCGCCGACCCGTACGCCGTGCGCCGGCTTCACGCGCTGGCCGTTCACGTGGACCTTGCCGCCGGACACCGCGTCTGCCGCCATCGTCCGCGACTTGAACAGGCGCGTACACCACAACCATCGATCGACACGCAGCGTATCGCTGTCGCCCTCGCGGCCTGCTGACTCTGTGTCGGGTCTCTCCACGAACGCCAGTATAATTGCGCCCAACTTTCCTTTCTCCCAGAGTTCCTCGTGGACCCCGCTTTCTACAGTCGATTCGACGCGCAGCTCGACGAGCTGCGCGCGCAGGGCCTGTTCAAGTCCGAGCGGGTACTGGCCAGTCCCCAGGGAGGGCAGGTCCGTGCCAATGACGCCGACGTCGTCAACCTGTGCGCGAACAACTACCTCGGCCTCGCCAACCACCCCGCGATCCGCGAGGCGGCCCATCGCGCGATCGACCGCTTTGGCTATGGCATGGCGTCGGTGCGATTCATCTGTGGGACGCAAACCATCCACAAGCAGCTCGAGGATGCACTGTCGCGGTTCTTCGGCACCGAGGACACGATCCTCTACTCCTCGTGCTGGGACGCGAATGGCGGCCTGTTCGAGACCGTGCTCGGCGAGCAGGACGCCATCATCTCGGATGCCCTCAACCACGCTTCGATCATCGACGGCATCCGCCTCTGCAAGGCGCGCCGACTGCGCTACGCGAACCGGAACCTGGCCGAGCTGGAACAGCACCTCAAGGACACGCAGGACTGCCGCACGCGGCTCATCGCGACCGACGGCATCTTCTCGATGGACGGTTCGATCGCGCCACTGAAGGAGATCTGCGACCTCGCCGACAAGTACGGCGCGCTCGTCATGGTCGACGACTCGCACGCCACGGGCTTCATGGGCGCCGGCGGCCGCGGCTCGGTCGAACACTGCGGCGTGCTCGGCCGCGTGGATTTCCTCACCGGCACGTTCGGCAAGGCGTTGGGCGGCGGCAGCGGCGGCTACACGAGTGGCAAGGCCAGCGCCATCGCCTGGCTGCGGCAGCGGTCCCGCCCTTACCTCTTCTCGAACAGCATCCCGCCGGTCGTCGCGGCGGTGACGCTGCGCGCGCTCGATCTCGTCGAGAACCTGCCGGAGCTGCGCGTGACGTTGTTCGGGCATGCGAGGAAGTTCCGCGCCGGCATGCAGGGCGCCGGATTCAAGCTGCTGCCCGGCGAACACCCGATCATCCCGATCATGATCGGTGAGGCGGCGCTCGCCGCCCGCTTTGCAGACAGGCTGCTGGCCGAGGGCGTGTACGTCATCGGCTTCTCTTTCCCCGTGGTCCCGAAGGGCGAGGCGCGCATCCGCACGCAAATGTCCGCCGGGCTCACCGATGCGCAGCTGGATCGCGCCATGGCCGCCTTCGTGAGGGTCGGCCGTGAACTGGAGCTGATCAAATGAAGGCACTGGTCAAGAGCGAAGCGAAGCCCGGCATCTGGATGAAGGACATCGACGTCCCGAAGGTCGGCCCCAACGACGTGCTCATCAAGATCGCGAAGACCGCGATCTGCGGCACCGACATGCACATCTACCATTGGGACGCGTGGGCGCAAAAGACGATCCCGGTGCCCATGGCGGTGGGCCACGAGTACACCGGCCGCATCGTCGACATGGGCAGCGAGGTGCGCGGCTTCGCCGTGGGCGATCGCGTCTCCGGCGAGGGTCACCTCACCTGCGGCCATTGCAGAAACTGCCGCGCTGGCCGCCGCCACCTGTGCGTCCACACCGTCGGTGTGGGCGTCGACCGCCAGGGCTGCTTCGCCGAGTACCTGTCGATACCCGCGAGCAATGCCTTCAAGTTGCCGGATGCCATCACCGACGACATCGCCAGCATCCTCGATCCGTTCGGCAACGCGACGCACACTGCGCTGGCCTTCAACATGGTCGGCGAGGACGTGCTCATCACGGGCGCGGGCCCGATCGGCATCATGGCCGTCGCCATCGCCAGGCGCGTCGGCGCGCGCAACGTGGTCATCACCGACGTCAACGACTTCCGCCTCGGTCTCGCGCAGAAAATGGGGGCCACCCGCGCGGTGAATGTCACGAAGCAGAAGCTCGACGACGTCATGAAAGAGCTCGGCATGCAGGAGGGCTTCGACGTCGGCCTGGAGATGTCGGGCAACCCGACCGCGTTCCGGGACATGCTGCGCACGATGCATCACGGCGGCAGCGTGGCATTGCTGGGCATCCCGCCCGGCGACACCGCCATCGACTGGAACCAGGTGATCTTCAAGGGCCTCAACATGCGCGGCATCTACGGCCGCGAGATGTTCGAGACCTGGTACAAGATGGCGGCGCTGTTGCAGGCCGGGCTCGACATCACGCCGGTGATCACGCACCACTTCCCGGTGCAGGAATTCCAGCGCGGATTCGAGACGATGGGATCGGGTCAGTCGGGGAAGGTCATCCTCGACTGGAGCACGTTGAACTAGGCGTCAGCGGACGTCGCAGAAGCAGTAGGCGTACCGGTGATCGCGCGCATTCATGCGCGACCAGCGCTCGATCTCGCGCTGCATCGGCTCCAACTCGCGCGAGATGCGCGCGAACGGCGCCTGGCGCACGACGTCGCCCACGATGTTCTGCGCGAACCACACGCGGATTTGCAAGGCGATTCGTTCCGCCAGCGACAGCTGCGGCTCGATGCGCTGGACCTCGTACTGCGTGAGATTGGCGCGCTTCGCCGCGGACTCGATCGCCTGGCCATAGAGGCCGAGCTGGTCGACGAGGCCGTTCTTCTTCGCATCGACGCCGATCCACACGCGGCCCTGCGCGATCTCGTGAATCTGGTCGCGGGTCTTCTTGCGGCCTTCCGCGACGTGGCCGAGGAACTCCTCGTAGCCGCGCTCGATCATCGACTGCAGCAGCTTCTTCGCATCCTCGCCGAGCGGGCGATCGACGCGCAGCTGCCCGGAGAGATGGGTGGTGCCGACACCATCGACGCTCACGCCGATCTTTCCGAGCGTGCCTTCGAACGTCGGGATCGCGCCGTAGATGCCGATCGAGCCGGTGATCGTGGCGGGATGCGCCCAGATCTCGTCGGCCGACGTGGCGATGTAGTAGCCGCCCGAGGCGGCGAGATCGCCCATCGACACGATGACGGGCTTGCCGTCGGCCTGCGCCGCGCGCACTTCCCGGTAGATCTGCTCCGAGGCGAACACGCTGCCGCCCGGACTGTCGACACGGATCACGATGGCTTCGATGTCGTCGTCGTGACGCGCCTCGCGCACCAGTTCGGCGGTGCTTTCGCCGCCGATCGATCCCGGCGGCTGCGTTCCGTCGAGGATCTCGCCCGCGGCGACGATCACGCCAATCTTCTTCTTGCCCATACCTTTCGTGCGCTGCTCGGCCTGCACCAGGCGCAGGTAGTCGTCGTACGACGTGGACTTGTACGTCTCGCCGAGCTCGGAATCGCCCGCCTCGACCTTTTCTTTCGGCGCCTCGTCATCGTCGCTGCCGACCAGCTCGACCATGCGGCGGTCGACGTCGAGCGAGGACTTGATGCCGGTGACCAGCTTCGCGTCGAGCGCCACTTTCGCGGCATCACCCCTGGCGGCGAGCAGCGTGGGCACGATGTTCGCGACGTAGTTGCTGATGTCGTCGGGCGTGAGCCCGCGGGCCTTGGCGACGTCGGTGCGATAGTTGAGCCACAGCCCGTTGAGATACGCGAGCGATTCCTCGCGATCCTCGGGCGACATGTCGTTGCGCACGTACACTTCCGCCGCGCTCTTGTATGCGCCGACGCGAAACAGGTTCACCGAGACGCCGAGCTTGTCGAAGAGATCCTTGTAGAACGTGCGATATCGCTCGTACCCGTCGATGCCGACCAGGCCGAGCGGATCGAGGTAGATCTCGTCGGCGTGCGCGGCGACGTAGTACTGCTCCTGCAGCATCGCGGAGCCGTACGCGACCACCTTCTTCTTGGAGGCGCGGAAGTCGTCGATCGCCGCGGTGAATTCCGCGAGCGTGGGCTGGCCGCCGCCCGACATGTAGTCGAGGTTGAGCACGACGGCCTTGATGCGCTTGTCGGTCTTCGCGGCCTTGAGGACGTCGATGAGGTCCCAGAGCAGCGTCTCGTCGCGCGCATTGCCCTGGGCGCGCGCCAGCGCCTGGTCGACGGGGCTGCCCGTGAGCTGCTCGACGATCTCGCCGTGTGGCGCGATCACCAGCGCGGATCCGTCGGCGATCTTCGGCAACGACGTGCGCAGCGCGCCCACGAGGATGCCGAAGATCAGGAGCAGGAGAATCAGGTGCAGGAACTTGCGCAGCCCGTCGAGGCCCAGCCAGATCCCGCGCAGGATTCTCCCGACCATCGAGCCGTCAGACCTTTTCTTCGATGCGCGCGGCCTTGCCGCTCAGGTCACGCAGGTAGTAGAGCTTCGCGCGACGAACGCTGCCGCGGCGCTTGACCTCGATCTCGCTGATCGACGGGCTGTGCGTCTGGAACACGCGCTCGACGCCCTCGCCGTGGGAAATCTTGCGCACCGTGAACGAGGAGTTCAGGCCGCGGTTGCTCTTCGCGATGACCACGCCTTCGTAGGCCTGGGCGCGTTCGCGGTCGCCTTCCTTCACCTTCACCTGCACGACGACGGTGTCGCCGGGGTTGAAATCGGGGACTTTGCGCGTCATGCGCGCCTTTTCGAGTTCTTGAATGATGTTAGCCATGTTCTTCACCTTCGCGTTCAGCGAGAAATTCCTCGAGTAGTTCGGCCGCACCGGCCGGCAAACCACCCTTTGCAACGAGATCCGGCCTCCGCAACCAGGTGCGCGCGACCGCCTGCTTCAACCGCCAGCGCTGGATGTCAGCGTGGTGCCCGCCCTGCAGGACGTCAGGCACCTTCCGGCCTTCGAACTCCACCGGCCGCGTGTAATGCGGCCAGTCGAGCAAACCCGAATCGAAAGACTCCTCGACCGCGGAGCGGTCGTCCCCGAGCACGCCCGGGATCAGCCGCGCCACTGCGTCGATCACCACGAGCGCCGCGAATTCTCCGCCGGACAGCACGTAGTCGCCTATCGACACTTCTCTATCGATCCGCGATTCGATGACCCGTTCGTCGAGTCCTTCGTATCGCCCCGCCACCAGCAACAGGCCCGGCAGCGTCGAAAATTCCTTCGCGAGGGCCTGCGTGAAAGGCACGCCCTGCGCCGACAGATACACCCGCGGCGATCCCGCCGGCAGCCGCGCGACCGCGGCATCGATCGCTGCCGTCATCGGCTCAGGCTTGAGCACCATGCCCGGCCCGCCACCGTAGGGCCGGTCGTCGACCGTGCGGTGGACATCCTGCGTATGTCCGCGCGGATCCTCGCAGCCCACCCGCACCAGCCCGCGCTCCACCGCACGGCCCAGCACGCCCGGCTTGAGCGCCGCGTGGATCATCTCGGGGAACAGCGTCACGACTTCGATGTGCATGAGTCGTGTCAGAAGTCCTCGGGCCAATCCACCACCAGAGCCCGGTCTTCCTTCCGTACCTCCCTCAGATGCTGAGAGGTCACCGGTACCAGGTGCTCGCGCTCACCCTTGATCACCATCACCGCGTTGGCCGGTGTGTCGATGAAATGATCGACCACCCCGAGACCCACGCCTTCCAGATTCTTCACGGCAAACCCGACGAGATCGTCGCGATAGTGTTCGCGCCCTTCGGTCGGCGGCAAGTCCGCGCGGTCGACGAGCACCATCGCTCCCGTCAGCCGGCTCGCGGCGTCGCGTTCTTCGACACCTTCGAGCCGCGCGATCCATCCGTTACCCCCTCTACCGGGCACCGGTCGCGCCTCCAACACCGTCATCTCGCGATCGCCGACGAACCAGCGCTTCCATTCGAACAATCGCTGCGGAGGATCCGTGTACGACGACACCCTCAACCAGCCGCGCACGCCGTGCGCCGCTCCCAACCGGCCGACTTCGACCTGGCGGCGCTCGTTCATCGCGCCCACGGTCGTTCGATCAGGCGGCGTTCGCCTTGCGGAACGACGTGACGAGGTGCTTCACGCGCTCGGACTGCTGCGCGCCTTTCGACACCCAGTAGTCGATGCGGGAGAGATCGAGCTTGAGCCCGGTCTCGTTCTTCACCGGCTTCGGATTGTAGAAGCCGACCTGCTCGAGGCTCTTGCCACCCTGACGCTTGCGGCTGTCCGTCACGACGACGTGGAAGAACGGCGTGTTGGTCGCACCGCGGCGGGTCAGACGAATCGTCACCATATCTTTGAACCTTTGACTGCTGTGGCCCCGGGGCGAAACTGCCCGACCCGGCCGGCCAAAAAAGAGCGCGGATTCTACGCAAATCAGAGGGTTGGAGTCCAACTTCGCGTGCGCGGCGGCGGCGCGGGCGCGCGCCGGCCGTAAGCCGGGCCGCGGGCTACCGCGAGAGCCCGGAAATCAACAACTTACTTCATACCCGGAAAGCCCGGCGGCATCTGCCCCTTGAAGGCCGACATCATGCGTTTCAGCTTCCCGCCGCTGAAGCTCTTCATCATCTTCTGCATCTCCATGAACTGCTTCATCAGTCGGTTGACGTCCTGGACCTGCACGCCCGCCCCGGAGGCGATCCGCCGGCGCCGCGAGCCGTCCAGGACGCCCGGATTGCGGCGCTCTTTCTTCGTCATCGAGTTGATGATCGCGATCTGGCGGCGCACGTCCTTGTCGCCCTGCTCGGGGGGCACCGAACCGCCCTTCATCGCCGCGGCGGGTAGTTTGTCCGCGAGCGCGGCGATGCCGCCCATCTTCTGCAATTGCTCGAGTTGGCTCTTGAGGTCGACGAGATCGAATCCCTTGCCCTTCGCGACCTTCTTGGCGAGCTTCTCCGCCTCCTCGAAATCGACCTGCTTTTGAACCTGTTCGACGAGCGCGACGACGTCGCCCATCCCCAGGATGCGGCCGGCCATGCGCTCGGCGTCGAACGATTCCAGCGCGTCGAGTTTCTCGCCGACGCCGACGAGCACGATCGGCTTGCCCGTGACCTCGCGCACCGAGAGCGCGGCGCCGCCGCGAGCGTCGCCATCCGCCTTCGTGAGGATCACGCCGGTGAGATCGAGCACCTGGCCGAATGCCCGCGCGGAATTCACCGCATCCTGGCCGGCCATCGCGTCGATGACGAACAGGCGCTCGTGCGTTTCGACCGCGCGGTCGATCTGTCTGACCTCCTCCATGAGCTCGGCGTCGACGTGCAGCCGGCCCGCGGTGTCGACGATGAGCGCGTCGTAGACGCCCTTGCGCGCCGCATCGAGCGCGTCGCGCGCGATCGACGCGGGCGACTGGCGCACATCGGTCGGAAAGATTCCCGCACCCACCTGCTCCGCGAGGCGCTGCAGCTGGAGGACGGCGGCGGGTCGACGGATGTCCGTGCTCACGAGCAGCACGCGCTTCTTCTCCTCGATCAGTCGCCGCGCCAGCTTGCCGGCCGTCGTCGTCTTGCCGGCGCCCTGGAGGCCGGCTAACAACACGACGACGGGCGGTTGCGCGCGCAGCTCGAATCCGCGCGCGTGCTTCGTCGCAGAATCGCCACGCATCAGCGCGACCAGCTCGGAGTTCAGGATGCCGATGAACGCCTGTCCGGGCGTCAGGCTCGCGGTGACTTCGGCCCCGAGCGCCTTCTGCTTGACGCGCTCGATGAAGGTCTTGACCACCGGCAGCGCGACGTCCGCCTCGAGCAGGGCCATGCGCACGTCGCGCAGTGCCTCGCCGACGTTTTCCTCGGTGATCCGGCCGCGGCCGCGCAGGGTATCGACGGTTCGCGTCAGCCGCGCCGTCAGGTTCTCGAATAGTGCCATGGGACGCGGATTATCCTATGTCCCCTATGGAAAACGCACCCTCGCTGATCCTCGGCATCGCGCTCGTAGTGCTCCTCCTACTGATCGCGTTCTCCTCGGGCACCGAAGTGGCCATGCTCTCGGCCAATCGCTACAAGATCCGCGCCCAGGCCAAGGCGGGCAAGCGCACGGCGAAGGCGCTGGACGGGCTGCTCTCCAAGCCGGACAGCTGGCTCGGCGCCAATCTCGTGGTGCTGGCGCTCGCGAGCGTCGCGGCCTCGTCGATCGCGACGTTGTTAGCGCAGCGCACCGGTTTCGAGCACGCGATACCCGTCACGATGGCCGCGCTGTCCGTCTTCATGATCGTATTCTGCGAGCTCGCGCCCAAGATCTACGCCGCGCTCAGGCCGGATCCGGTGGCGCTGTCGTCCACCTACATCTACAAGGTGCTGATCTTCGTCATGACGCCGATCAGCTGGCTGACGAACCGGTCGGCGTACGCATTCCTGCGGCTCTTCGGCGTGAAGCCGGTGACCGAGAGCGGCCAGACGATGTCGCCCGACGAGTTGCGCTCAGTCGTAGCCGAGGCCGGCCCGATGATCCCGACGCGTCACCGTCAGATGCTGCTCTCGATCCTCGATCTCGAACACGTGACGGTGAACGACATCATGATCCCGCGCCAGGACATCGCCGCGATCAACGTCGACGACAACTGGGAGGACGTCCTCGACCAGCTGCGTCAGACGCCGCATACCCGTCTGCCGCTGCACGAAGGCGAACTCGACAACCTCATCGGCATCGTCCACATGAAGCGCGTCGCGCAGGAACTGGCGCGCGACACGTTGACGCGCGAGCGCCTGATCGACATCGCGCGCGCCCGCGAGCCCTACTTCGTGCCCGAGGGCACGTCGCTCACCGTGCAGCTCAACCAGTTCCAGCGCACTCGCCGCCGCCTCGCGTTCGTCGTCGACGAGTACGGCGACATCCAGGGACTGGTGACGCTCGAGGACATCCTCGAGGAGATCGTCGGCGAATTCACGACGGACCCCGCCACCGTCACCCACAAGCATGTGCATCGCGAAGCGCCGGGCGTGTTCATCATCAATGCCAGCGCCACGGTGCGCGCGCTCAATCGCTCGCTCGGCTGGCAGCTGCCCGTGGACGGCCCGAAGACGCTCAATGGCCTGCTCGTCGAGCAGCTCGAGACGCTGCCCGAGGCCGGCGACCGCGTGGCGATCGGCGAGTACGAGTTCGAGGTGCTGCAGATCGGCGAGAACACGGTGCGCACCGTCCGCGCGCGGAAATCGGTGGACAGGAAAGGCGACTAACCGAGGGCGAGCTTGAGCGCGTCGTCGACGCGGGTGAGCGCGTGCACCCGCAAACCGTCGATGGACGCCCGCGGTGCGTTGTCCTTCGGCACGATCGCGGTCGTGAATCCCTGCTTTGCGGCCTCGCGCAGCCGTTCCTCGCCGAATGCGACCGGACGGAGTTCGCCCGTGAGTCCGATCTCGCCGAACGCCACGACGTCCTGCGCGATCGACTTGTTCGCGAGGCTCGAGGCCAGCGCGAGCGCCACCGGCAGGTCACACGCTGTCTCCGACACCTCGAGTCCGCCGACCAGGTTCACGAACACGTCGTGCTCCTGCAGGTTGAGGCCCGCGTGGCGATTCATCACGGCCAGCAGCATCGCGACACGCTGCGCATCGAGTCCCTGCGCGACGCGGCGCGGAGAACCGAAGCGCATGCGGTCGACGAGCCCCTGCAGCTCGACGAGCAGCGGCCGGCGGCCATCGCGCGTCACCGCCACGACGCTGCCGGGCGCAGGTTGCGCCGCGCGCGCCAGGAAGATGGCCGAGGGATTGCGCACTTCACGCAGACCCTGTTCGTTCATGTGGAAGAACGCGAGCTCGCCGACCGAACCGAAGCGGTTCTTGGTTGCGCGCACGTTGCGGAAACGGCTCGACGCGTCGCTCTCGAAATAGAGCACCGTGTCGACGAGATGTTCGAGCACGCGCGGGCCGGCGATCGCGCCGTCTTTCGTGACATGACCCACGATGACGATGCTCGTGCCGGTCGACTTCGCGAATCGCACGAGCTGCGCCGTGCACTCGCGCAGCTGTGTGACCGCGCCGGCCGCCGTGCCGACCGAGGCGAGCTGCACGGCCTGGATCGAGTCGACGATGATCAGGCGGACGTTTTCCTCGCGCACGCGGGCGAGTGCTGCTTCGAGGTCCGTATCGGCCACGACGCGCATGCCGGCCGCGGCGAGCCCCAGCCGGCGTGCCCGGGCGCCGATCTGCGCGGCGGATTCCTCGGCGGAGAGATAGAGCGTCGGCGTCGATCGCGCGGCGTGGTCCGCGAGCTGCAACAGCAACGTCGATTTGCCGATTCCCGGCTCGCCGCCTAGCAAGGTGACGGAGCCCGGAATGAGCCCGCCGCCGAGCACCCGGTCGAGCTCTCCCATCCCGGTTTCGAGTCGCGGGAGCTCGCCGGTCGCGAGATCCGCGAGGGGCTCGGCCGAGGCGGCGGCGGCCGGCGCCCCGGCACCCGGGCGACGGTTGACCGTCCGCTGTTCGAGCGTATTCCAGCGCGAGCATTGCGGGCACTGGCCCTGCCATTTGAGCGTTTCAGCGCCGCAATCGGCACAGACGTAGACGACCGCGGGTTTACCCATGGGGGGTTCTCAAAGCGTGACGAAGTTCATGGGGCTGACGGAATCGGACCGGGTGAGGCACCTAGTGTGCAGTAGTCCGGTGCGTCTTGACCCCGTTCCCATTAGCATTGCATCCCTAGGTCGTTGATTTTCGCGGTGCTACCCGAGGGAATTGTGACTTATTGCACCGGGCGACGGCCGCGCTTGCGGTAGGTTACGGCACGTCCGGGGAAGCTTATGGGCGCATGGCGGCCGTATAGGACTCGTTTTGGGTGTTGAGACCTGTGATCGAAGAACGCGCTGAACAACTCGAACCCGTTGGAGCCCGCTCTTGAGCCTCAAGAGCAAACTGACTTTTGTCGGCAAGACCGATACGGGTCGAGTGCGCGAACACAACGAGGACACGATCGCCGCCGATTCCGATGTCGGTCTGCTCGTGCTGGCCGACGGCATGGGCGGGTACAACGCGGGTGAAGTGGCGAGCGGCATCGCGGTGAAGACCATCACCAACCTGGTGCGCGAAGGCCTGGCCCGCGAGGATCTCGGCTCCGTCGATCGCACTACCGGCCTCTCCCGCCCGTCGATCGTGCTGCGCGATGCCATCACGCGCGCCAACAAGATCATCTATCAGACCGCGCGTTCGCAGGCCGAATGCGAGGGCATGGGAACGACCGTCGTCGCCGCCCTGTTCTACGACAACCGCATCTCGATCGCGCACGTCGGGGATTCGCGGCTCTATCGTCAGCGCGGTAGCCAGATTGCCCAGGTCACGATGGACCACTCCCTCCTCCAGGAACTGGTGGACCGCGGTTTCTATTCGCCCGAGGAAGCGCAGCGGGCGGCCAACAAGAACTACGTGACGCGCGCGTTGGGCGTCGAGCCCCAGGTCGAGGTCGAAGTGCAGGAGCACCCGGTCGACAAGGGCGACATCTACATCCTCTGTTCGGACGGTCTCTCCGACATGGTGGAAGACGAAGACATCCGTTTAACTATAAGCACCTTTGGTGCTAATCTAGATACGGTAGCTAAGCAGTTGATTCAGTTAGCCAACGAGAACGGTGGTCGCGACAACGTCTCGGTGGTGCTCGCGCAGGCGAACGAAGCGTTCCCCGCGAGCCGCGGAGTGATGGACAAACTTCTGGGCTGGTTCAGTTAAGGGAAGGCGAAAACAATGGCACGTCTCGTATTGAGCCTGGATAACCAGGTCCTGGCCGAATACAACATGAACAAGGAGCGGTACACCATTGGCCGACTCCCCGACAACGACATCCGCATCGACAACTCGGCGGTGTCGGGTCATCACTCGCTGATCATCAACATCCTCAACGACTCGTTCCTCGAGGATCTGAACAGCACGAACGGCACGTACGTGAACGGCAAGCTCATCAAGAAGCATGCCCTGCAGCACGGCGACGTCGTCACGGTGGGACACCACCAGCTGCGCTTCGTCGAGGACGACGAGGCCCAGGACGAATTCGAGAAGACGATGGTCATCCAGCCGTCGTCGCGCCCGGCCGCCGAGAAGATGCAGGCGGCGAAGGATCGCGCCGAGAAGGTTTCCGCCGACATGTCGGCCAGCGGCGTGCGCAAGGGCCTCGACGGCAAGACGCCGGTCAAGAAGGCCAAGCTGCAGGTGCTGTCCGGTTCGTTCGCGGGCCGCGAGCTCGAGCTCAACAAGGCGCTCACCACGCTCGGCCGCCCGGGCATCCAGGTCGCCGCGATCACGCGCCGCCAGGACGGCTACTTCATCGTCCACGTCGACGCGGACAAGGCCGACAACTTCCCGCTCGTGAACGGCGCGGCCATCGGCAGCCAGGCACGCAAGCTGGTCGACAACGACGTGATCCAGCTGGCGGGCGTGAAGATGGGCTTCTTCGAGAGTTAGGCAGAATTCCCAGGCGCTCAACGCGCCACTGCGGGAATCCCGGTCGAGGCGACCGGGACCGTGAGTGAAAGAACCGAGGGCCGGTAGTCGAACTACCGGCCCTTTTTTCGTTCCGGTCTCAGTTCACGCGCTGGAACGCGTTCGCGTAGACGTAGTCCGCGATGCGACGCCCCTGGCGTATGCCCTCGGTCTTGTCGAAAGACCAGTGGATGCCGAGGTAGATGCGGCTCTGGCCGTTTTCCTCCTCCGCCAGCGAGAACGACGTGTACGTGCGCGGCAGCCACGGGCGTACCTGTCCGTCGTTGCCCACCGTTTCGCCGTTGTACTCGTCCGACGTGAACGTGAACGTCACGCGGTCCGTGCGGTACCAGTTGCGCAGCGTTTCGAACAGCGCACCGCCGAAGGTCGCGTGTCCCGATGGATAGGCGGGAAATGGCGGCGTGAAGTTCGGGCCGGCCAGATTGCTGGCCGGCGCGCCGAGCGGGCGGAAATCCGGGTCGCCGATCGTCGCGGGATTTCCGTCACCCAGCCCGCCCGGCCCGGTGCCCGGATCCGCTTCGCGGATGCCGGTCACGGGACGCCAGAGGTCGTAGTAGTACTTCGACTCCCAGCCCGCGACACCCGCGTCGGCCATCGAAACGTTCAGCAGCGCGAACAGCCGCGCGAGCTCGATCGGGCTCGTGAGCCGCTTGCTCACTTCCGTCACCACCTGGTTGTAGAGCCGCGGCGGCGCACACAGGCTCGGCGTGCCGTCGTACGCCCAGAAGATGCCGATCTGCGTCTGGTCGGCGCTGCGCTCGGTCGGCGTGTTGATCCCGTCGCCGCCGAGCCGCTTCACCTCGTCGTAGGCGCGTGTGTAGGCCGCGCTCGTCATTGCCGGCGGCGGTGGCGCCCGGAACTGCGCCGGCGAGCGCATGACGAACGGCTTGACCTTGCCCCAATGGGCGCCGAGCGCGATCGGCGACTGGCTGATCGGGTCCTGGCGCCAGTGGCCCGGCTCCGCGCTGGTGGGCCACTCCGTTCCCATGAGCGGATCGACGCCCGCGGAGCCGTCGTTCGCCCGAATGCGCAGGATCCGGCTCGCTGCACGCGCGCCGACGGCGACACCGATCCGCTTGCGCGGCTCCTGCGACGGGGCCAGTCGCGCGAGGTCGCTGGTATACAGCGAGTCGAAGCGCGGCTTCTGCGACGGAAACATCGCGATCAGGGTGTCGTGCGCCGCGGACGCGATCGCCGCGTCGATCGACGCCGGCCGCGTCTCGCGCGGCAGACCCGTATAGCTGCGGTAGCCGCCGACGATCGAATTCACCGCGTCGAACATCGCGATGTGGACGATCGCCATGGCGCGCGCCGAGCGGCCTGGACCGAGCTGCTCGCCGAATTTTCGCGCGTCGCCAGCCGCGACGGGCGTGTGGTCGAGACCCGACGCGTCGACCGCGATCTGGTTCCAGTAGCGAAACGTATCGGCCGTCGAGTTCGAGCGGCGTTCGGCGACCTGCGGCGCCTCCGCCGCCCGCGCGATGGCGCGAGTCCGCGGTCCGTAGTAGTCGCTCGGGCTCCGGGTTTCCTGGGCTATCGTCGCGGCTGACAGCGTCGCGCAAGCCAGGATCACGCCGACCTTCATTGCTGGATTCGAGAACTTGTACATGACGACACTCCCTGTCGAAAAGACGCGACGGGAGGATGCGCGTGCGCGGAAACGCCCACGCCGCCGCAAGCGAGAATCGCGCGCCAGGCGGCTGTCGCCAAAACCAGAATCACCCGGAGGACCGCGCAGTTAGGGGTCGACGCGCCGCTATTGGAGCTCGAGTGGAACCCGCTGACTCACGCCGCACAACAACTCGTACGGGATGGTATCGGCGTGCTTTGCGATCTCTTCGACGGGCAGGCCCGCGCCCCAGACGATGGCCTTCCCGCCCGCCGCAATCCTCGCCGCCCCGGTGACATCCACCGCGATCATGTCCATCGACACGCGGCCAACCAGCGGAAAACGCGCGCCACCGATGAGCACCGGCGTGCCGTTCTCGAGGTGCCTTGGCAGACCGTCGCCATAGCCCGCGGCGAGAATCGCGATCGAGCTGTCGCGTTCGGCGCGCCATGCGCCCGCATAACCGACCGTCTCTCCGCGCTTCACGTCGCGCACGGTGAGCACCGTCGTCTCGAGCGTCATGACCGGTCTGAGACCGAACTTCTCCGCCGGCTCGCCCGCGAACGGCGAGACACCGTACAGCGCGAGGCCGGGCCGCACCCAGTCGCCGTGCGCGCGCCGGTGACCGAGCGTCCCCGCCGAATTTCCGATGCTCGTCGCGAGCCGTTGCCCGCCGGCGAGGCCGGCGTCGCTCAGCGTTCGTTCGAAGCGGGCGACCTGGTCGCAGGTCATGATCACGTCGGGCTCGTCCGCGCGCGCCAGGTGAGTCATCACGCGCAGCTCGAGGGCCGGGACGGTGAGTGCCCGCGCGCGGTCGAGCGCGCCGGCGAACGCCTCGGGCCGGAAGCCGAGCCGGTTCATGCCGGTGTCGATCTTTATCCACAGCCGCAGACGCTCCGCGCCCCGATGCGCCTCGAGTAGTTTGAGCTGCAGCGGATCGTGCACGACGAGCTCGAAGCCATGGTGCGCGGCCTCGCCGAGCTGCTCGGCGCTGAAGACGCCTTCGAGCAGCACGATGGGCGCTCGCACGCCGGCCGCGCGCAGTGCCATTCCCTCTTCCAGGCGCGCCACGGCGAAGCTGTCCGCATCGGCGAGCGCCAGCGCCGTCGAGACGAGCCCGTGGCCGTAGGCATTCGCCTTGATGACGGCCATCACCTTCGAGCCCGGTGCGAAGGCGCGAATCGTCCCCAGGTTGTGGCGCAGCGCCGCGGTGTCGATGAGCGCGCGGAGCAACCGGATCAACGCATGATTCCTTCGCCGTACGTAGGGTCCGCGTAGTTCTCGAAGCGGCTGTTGGCGCCGCGGAACGTGAGGCGAATGTCGCCCGTCTCGCCGTTGCGGTGCTTGGCGAGATCTATGTCGGCGACGCCCTTCTTCGGCGTCTCCTTGTTGTAGACCTCGTCGCGGTAGATGAGCAGGATCATGTCTGCATCCTGTTCAATTGCGCCCGATTCTCTGAGATCCGACATCACCGGCTTCTTGTTCTCGCGCTGCTCGACGCCGCGATTCAGCTGCGACAGTGCGATGACGGGGCAGTTGATTTCCTTCGCCAGCGCCTTGAGGCCGCGGGAGATCTCGGAAATTTCCGTCGCACGGTTTTCCTTCGTGCCTGGCACCGTCATGAGCTGTAGATAGTCCACGACGATGAGATCGAGCCCGTGCTCGCGCTTGATGCGCCGCGAGCGCGCGCGCAGTTCCGTCGGCGTGAGCGCGGGCGTGTCGTCGATGAAGATCTTGGCGTCCTGCAGCTGCTTCGTGGCGCCGGTGATGCGCGGCCAGTCGTCCTCGGACAGCTTGCCGCTGCGGATCGCGCCGAGGTTCACGCTGCCGACCGACGACAGCATGCGCGTGAGGATCTGCTCCGCGGGCATTTCGAGCGAGAAGATCGCGACCGAGGCGCGAATCCCCTCCTTCAAGGCCGCGTGCTCGGCCATGTTGATGGCCAGCGTCGACTTGCCCATCGACGGCCGGCCCGCGATGATCAGCAGATCACCGCCGCGCAGGCCGCCGGTCTTGGAGTCGAAGTCGATGAATCCCGTCGGCAGGCCGCGCGGCTTGTTCGGGTTGTTGTAGAGATCGTCGATCTGGTCGATGAGCGCCGGCAACGCCTGTTTCGCGCTCACATAACCCTTGCCGCGGCTCGAGCCTTCGGCGATCGCGAAGATGCGGCGCTCGGCCTTCTCGACCAGATCTCGCGCCGACTCGCCCTCTTCGCTCCACACCGAGCTCGCGATCTCTCCGCCGGCCGAGATGAGTTCGCGCAGCAGCGCGCGCTCCTTGATGATCTCCGCGTACGCGCGCGCATTCGCGGCGCCGGGCGTGTCGCGGGTCAGCGTGCCGAGATAGGCGAGCCCGCCCGCATCGCCGAGTTTCCCCAGCCGCTGGAGATGCTCGGACACCGTGACAGGATCGCAGGGCTGCGCTTCGCTCGCGAGCGATGCGATGCTCTCGAAGATGAGCTTGTGGTCGGGGCGGAAGAAATGGTCCGGCGAGATGACGTCGCCGACCTGGTCCCAGGCATTCTTGTCCAGCATCAGGCCGCCGAGCACGGCCTGCTCGGCTTCCTCGGAATGCGGGGGAGTCCGAAGGTCTGCGTTGAAAGAAGACTCGCGGCGGAATTTCGGCGTGCTCGACATGCTTCTCCCCGGCTGGCGCCGGTTAGTTTCCCCTCTCGCGCGGCGCGCGACTAGACCCAAATCGCGGGGGATGCAAAAGAAAAACGGCGCCGAAGTCGGCGCCGTTTCCAATCATCGCGTTGTGCGCGACTCAGTCTTCGGCGGTGATCACCACCGGCAGCTGCACGTCGATGTCCGTGTGCAGGTGCAGGGTGATCGTGTGCTCGCCGACCGTGCGCAATGGACCAGTCGGCAGGCGCACTTCCGCGCGCGCCAGCTTGTGGCCCGCCTTGGTCGTGGCCTCGGCGATGTCCGCCGTGCCGATCGATCCGAAGAGCTTGCCCTCGGTGCCGGCCTTCGCGGCGATCTCGAGCTTGAACTCCCTGAACGCGGCGGCACGCTTCTCGGCGTCCGCGAACTGTTCGCGCGCGACCTTCTCGAGCTCGGCGCGACGCGCTTCGAACTTCTTCACGTTGTCCGGCGTCGCGAGAGTCGCCTTGCCTTTCGGCAGGAGGAAGTTGCGGCCGTAGCCGGACTTCACTTTCACGCGGTCGCCGATGTTTCCAAGGTTCGCCACCTTGGTGAGCAGAATGACGTCCATGATTTAACTCAGTGCTGGTCCGTGTAGGGCAGCAGCGAGAGGTAGCGGGCGCGCTTGATCGCGGCCGCCAGCTGACGCTGATAGAACGCCTTCGTGCCGGTGATGCGGCTCGGGACGATCTTGCCCGTCTCGGTGATGTACTGCTTGAGCGTGGACAGATCCTTGTAGTCGATCTGCTTGACGCCTTCCGCCGTGAATCGGCAGAACTTGCGACGGCGCGAGAAGGAACGGTTGCCGCCACCGGCACCACCGCCACCCGGGCCACTACGACGCGGTTTGTCGTCTCTCATCAGGCGTTTACTCCCATGTCGTCGTCGTCACCGCCAAAGCCCACGTCGTCGCGACGCGAGCGAGGTCCGCCTTCCTTCTCCTCCTGCGCGGCCTTCGCCATCGGCGACGGCTCGGTCACGGCCTCGTCCATGTTGACGACGAGGTGACGCAGCACGGCGTCCGAGAACCGGAATGCGCCCGTGAGCTCGGCCAGGGTCTTCTGGTCGGTCTCGACGTTCAGCAGAACGTAGTGGGCCTTGTGGACCTTGGAGATCGGGAACGTGAGCTGGCGACGGCCCCAGTCTTCGAGACGGTGCACGGTGCCACCACCGGCGGAGATCATTCCACGGTAGCGTTCGATCATGGCGGGGACCTGTTCGCTCTGGTCCGGATGGACCAGGAACACGATTTCGTAATGCCTCATGGATACTCCTTGTGGATATAGCCACCCGCCTGAGGTTGGCGGTGTGGCAAGGGGGTCTGAAACGGGCGCGAAGAATACTCAACGGCCCTGCCCGTGGCAAGCCGCGAGCGCGGGGACAAGCCCCAAGATTCAATTACTTACGAGTCGCCCGCTGGCGCAACGCTTCGTAAAGCAGCATTCCGGTGGCCACCGACACGTTCAGGCTCTCGACCGCGCCCTGCTGGGGCAGCCGAACCAGGAAATCGCAATTGTCGCGGGTGAGCTGGCGCAGACCCGCCCCTTCGGCGCCCATGACGAGCGCGATCGGCCCTGCGAGGTCGGTCTCGTGTGCGGCTTTCGCGCCTTCCATGTCCGCGCCGACGATCCAGAGCCCCGCCTCCTTGAGCAGCTTCAAGGTGCGCGACAGATTTGTGACGACGGCGAGCGGCGTCGTCTCGGCCGCGCCGGCCGCCACTTTGCGCACCGTCGCGTTCATCTGCACCGCGCGATCCTTTGGAATGACCACGGCGAGCGCGCCGCAGGCATCCGCGGTGCGCAGGCACGCGCCCAGGTTGTGCGGGTCCTGAACGCCGTCGAGCACGAGCACCAGCGGCGTTTCCTTCGACTCGAGC